>NZ_JAUTYS010000010.1:0-196545 GCF_041982285.1 Pantoea sp. ANP04
CCCGAGCGGCCAAAGGGAGCAGACTGTAAATCTGCCGTCACAGACTTCGAAGGTTCGAATCCTTCTCCCACCACCATTCTGCAAATCGCATATGAATCCCAAAAAACTACCCAAGCTTCCTGTTCTGCGGGGAGAGGGATGAGAACCTTCGATTAAGGTTCGTGTCGAGCATCGCGAGACAACGCGCTTCAGCGCGGCCCGCAGGGTGAGGCGCAACGCGCCGAATAATCCTTCTCCCACCACCATTCTGCATATCGCACACGAATCCCAAAAAACTACCCAAGCTTCCTGTTCTGCGGGGAGAGGGATGAGAACCTTCGATCAAGGTTCGTGTCGAGCATCTCGTGACAACGCGCTTCAGCGCGGCCCGCAGGGTGAGGCGCAACGCGCCGAATAATCCTTCTCCCACCACCATTCTGCAAATCGCATATGAATCCCAAAAAACTACCCAAGCTTCCTGTTCTGCGGGGAGAGGGATGAGAACCTTCGATTAAGGTTCGTGTGCAGCATCGCCCTTCTGCGCTACCCGATAATTCCTTACCCGCTTTCGACCAATCTTCCCCTGTTCTGCCATGACTTTATGCATAAAAATCGTTACCATCTCCGGCTATCACTTGCTGAACAATGGTCGATCTCATGAAATTTGTTTCATTTAACATCAATGGGTTGCGCGCCCGCCCGCACCAGCTTCAGGCGCTTGTCGAACAGCATCAGCCGGATGTGATCGGTCTGCAGGAAACCAAAGTTCATGATGACATGTTCCCGCTGGAAGAGGTGTCAAAGCTCGGTTATCACGTCTTCTATCATGGACAGAAAGGCCATTATGGCGTGGCATTGCTCACCAAAGCTCAGCCCGTGTCGGTCAGTCGGGGATTTCCGGATGATGACGAAGAATCCCAGCGCCGTCTGATCGTCGCGGAAATTCCCAGCCCGATTGGCGATATCACCGTAATTAACGGCTATTTCCCACAGGGAGAAAGTCGTGACCATCCCACAAAATTTCCGGCTAAAGAGAAATTCTACCGCGATCTGCAACGTCTGCTGACCGACGATCTGCCTGCTGATAAGCCGGTTCTGATTATGGGCGACATGAATATCAGCAGCACCGATTTGGATATTGGTATTGGTGAGGATAACCGTAAGCGCTGGCTGCGCACCGGCAAATGCTCATTCCTGCCGGAAGAGCGCGAATGGATGGATCGCCTGCTGAGCTGGGGACTGGTTGATACCTGGCGTGAGCACAATCCGGAAGTGGCGGACCGTTTCTCATGGTTCGATTACCGTTCGAAAGGGTTTGATGATAATCGCGGGTTACGTATTGATCTGGTGCTGGCAAGTAAAAACCTGGCGTCACACTGCGTCGAGACCGGCATTGATTATGCTATCCGGAGCATGGAGAAACCTTCTGACCATGCACCCATCTGGTCAACCTTCCGCTTTTAACTGACGGTCGCGTGGCAGAGCGCCACGCGACGGCTATTTGACGATCTTCCAGATCAGGTTGTTGGTGCCAATGGAGTGTTCATCACGGGTGCATTGCAGTAACACACCCTCTGATTTCACCACCGCACCTTCCGTATAATTACGGTTCTCAAAGATACAGCAGCGAAGACAGTCTGGCTGACGTCGCTCAGCCTGCGTCCAGGCTTCGGGGGGGATATCTACTACCACGTCAGTATTCCCACCGCTGTTACCCTGCGGTGGCATCGACTGATAACGACTGTTCGCCTGCGCTGCGCTGGTCGCCAGCGTCAGGGCGATGACCAGTAATACTGAATAACGCCTCATTCCGTCTCCTTCACTTTACGCCTGGTTTTGCGCACCGGACGTTTCTGTCCGGTGGACGGTAATCCCCGAAATGCATGCGCCGCAGGCTGCTGTCGCGCCTGCTGGATAAGCGTCGTTAAGGTCTGCACCAGCGGCTGCATGAACTCATCATAGCGGCAGGCCTTTTCACTGATACGCGTCAGTGTCGATTCCCACTGCGCGGTCATATCCGGGCGGGCAGCCAGATCGGGCAACGAGTGAATAAGGGCACGTCCGGCATCAGTCGAATTGATGTAACGGCCCTTCTTCACCAGGAAGCCACGACGAAACAGTAATTCGATAATGCCGGCGCGTGTGGCTTCCGTTCCTAAACCATCGGTCGCACGCAGCACTTTCTTTAATTCTTTATCCTGAACAAAACGGGCAATACCGGTCATCGCGGAAAGAATGGTGGCATCGGTAAACGGGCGCGGCGGTTGTGTCTGCTTCGCCAGCACCTCGCCCCGCTCGCACAGAAGCTCATCCCCTTTTGCCACTACCGGCAGCGGCATACCATCATTCTCTTCATCCCGCTCTTTACTGCCCAGCAGCGCGCGCCAGCCTGCTTCTGCAAGAAAACGCGCTTTCGCCACGAATTTTCCGCCCGCAATATCAAGGTCGATGACGCATTTGCGGAACACGGAATCGGGGCAGAACTGCATCAGATACTGGCGCGCCACCAGCTCATAAATATTCTGCTCGTTTTCACTGAGCTTAACCGCGCTGGAACGCGCCGTGGGGATAATGGCGTGGTGGGCATCCACTTTTTTATCGTCCCAGCAGCGGTTTCTGCGATCGGCATCGAAGTCTCCGGGCGGGATCAGCTGCGACTGATGGGCTTGTATCGCCTTTAATACCGCATGTCGACCGGCAAAATGCTCTTCCGGCAGGTAACGGCTGTCTGAACGGGGATAGGTAATCAGTTTATGCGTTTCATAGAGCCGCTGGCAGGTATCCAGCACCGTCTGCGCACTCAGCCCGTAGCGTTTAGCCGCCTCGATTTGCAGGCTGGAGAGGGAGAATGGCAGCGGAGCCACTTCATTTTCACGCTTATCACTGTAAGCGGTGACCGTTGCAGGCTGGCCGGTAATGCGCGCCACCACATGATCGGCCAGCGCACGCTTGAGCAGACGGCCCTCTTCATCCTGCCACGGCTCACAGGCTTCGCTGGGGATCCAGCTGGCGATAAACTGAGTGCCATCAGGCGTGATAATATGGGCCTTCACTTCGAAGTAATCTTTCGGCACGAAGTTTTCGATCTCTTCATCGCGCCGGACGACCAGCCCCAGCACCGGCGTCTGTACGCGGCCAACCGACAGCACACCGTCATAGCCCGCATTACGCCCGAGAAGTGTCCAGGCACGGGTCATGTTAATGCCGTAGAGCCAGTCAGCACGCGCGCGGGCCAGCGCGGAAACGCATAACGGGATAAACTCGCGATTCTCACGCAGGCGGTTTACCGCCCGGTCCACCGCCTGAGGATTGAGATCGTTGATCAGGCAGCGCTGCACGTTTTTACGTTTTTCTGGTGACAGATTCAGGTAATCGAGTACCTCATCCACCAGCAACTGCCCTTCCCGATCCGGGTCACCGGCATGCACCACTTCGCTCGCCTGCGCCAGCAATCCCTCAACCACTTTCAGCTGCTTCGCGACCGAGGGACGAGGTTTAAGCTGCCACTTTTCCGGAATGATCGGCAGATCGGCCAGCGACCAGCGCGCATAACGGCTGTCATAACTGTCGGGTTGTGCCTGCTCCAGAAGATGGCCTACGCACCAGGTGACGATCTGATCGTTGCCGCAGGCAATGAAGCCATCACCGCGTCGATGCGGTTTCGGTAATACATCCGCGATAGCACGCCCAAGGCTCGGTTTTTCCGCAATAAACAAACGCATTGAATCAGGTAATCCTTAACATCAGGGGAACACGTTGATAACCGGTTGTTCGCTGTCGGTTTGCATCTCGCGGGCTATGTTAGCCTGGCTGCTCTTCTGGCGTAAGCGTGATACGCGGTGTTAGCGATCGTTCGCACAGGAACCGTGCAAAAGGCAGGGCTGAAGAGCACCCTGCCCGAACCCGCAGACAATCAGAAGTAACGGACGAAAGGCGCAGTGTCTGGCGGGAGCACAGTAGTGCTGGATTTCAGTTGCGGGGTGCCCAGATAGAGAAAGCCGACGATAGCATCCTGCTCGCGGCAGCCAAAGGCCTGGCGTACCTGCTCGTCATCGGTCCAGGCTCCACTGCGCCAGATACCGTTGAAGCCCTGGGCCACGGCCGCCATCTGCATCGCCATCACGGCACAGCTTGCCGAGGCGATCTGTTCCCAGCGCGGCACTTTATGGTGCTCTTCACAATGCGCCACTACCGTGATGATCATCGGCGCGCGAAACGGTGCCTGGCTCGCTTTGTTAATCGCCTTTTCATCCAGCTGATTATCGTGGGCTGCTTTCTCCAGCAGCTGGCTCATCCGGTCGCGTCCCTCATTTTCTACAATGATAAAACGCCAGGGCTGCAGCGTCCCATGATCTGGTGCGCGCATGCCAGCCCGCAGAATGTTTTCCAGCGCGTCACCTGCCGGTGCCGGCTCTGTCAGGCGTGAGGCCGAACGTCGGTTGACCAGTAATTCAAGTGCGTCCATGTTTCTCTCCCGATCTCTGTAATGTGGCCGTTATCCTGGCACAGGCAGATTTTTTGTAACAGTGCACAGTGATTTCCTGCTGACTTTTAACACGCCGCTCTTTAGGATGAGCTCGTCGGGGAAGTCTGGTCCGCGCGGCGGCCACTTCCTGCTACATATTTATGGAGAGTCTGATGCGCACATTGTGGCGAATAATTGCAGGTCTGTTCCGCTGGAGCTGGCGGGTATTGAATTTTATCAGGGAATTTATTCTGAATATTTTCCTGATTTTGTTGATTGTGGTGTGTGCAGGGATCTGGCTGCAGGTCAGCGGATCGGGCGGCAGTTCAGCGCCGATTCAGCAAGGCGCACTGAAAGTCGATCTCAGCGGCGTACTGGTGGATAAACCCTCGGTGAGCAATCGTCTGAGTAAAATCGGCCGCCAGCTGCTGGGTGCCAGCAGTGACCGCCTACAGGAAAATTCGTTGTTTGATGTGGTCGACGCGATTCGCCAGGCAAAAGGCGACAGCAACATTAAAGGCATCGTGCTGGATTTACGCGAATTTGCCGGCGGTGATCAGCCTTCGCTGCAATATGTCGGAAAAGCATTACGGGAATTCCGTGACAGCGGCAAGCCGATTTATGCACTGGGCGACAGCTACAGCCAGGCGCAGTACTACCTTGCCAGCTACGCCACTAAAATCTATCTGTCGCCGCAGGGCAGCGTGGATCTGCATGGTTTCGCCACCAACGGGCTTTACTACAAAACGCTGCTGGATAAGCTGAAAGTCACCTCACACGTTTTCCGTGTCGGGACTTATAAATCCGCGGTAGAACCGTTCCTGCGTGACGATATGTCCCCTGCTGCACGGGATGCTGACAGCCGCTGGGTCGGTCAGCTGTGGCAGAATTACCTGAACACCGTGGCGGCCAATCGTCAGATTACGCCTGAGCAACTCTTCCCGGGCGCAGCGGCAATCATTGCCGGATTGAACGCGGTGAAAGGCGATACCGCGCAATATGCACTGGACAATAAGCTGGTTGATACGCTGGGTTCCCGTGCAGCAGCGGATGAAGAACTGATAAAGACCTTTGGTCTGGATAAGCAGAGCAATGATTATCGCAGCGTCAGCATTTATGACTACAGCGTGAAACCGGCTGGCTCTCAGCAGGATGGCAACATCGCCGTCGTCATGGCCAGCGGAGCCATCATGGATGGCGAAGAGACGCCGGGCAACGTCGGCGGCGACACCACGGCAGCTCAGATTCGCGATGCGCGTCTTGATCCGAAAATCAAAGCGATCATTCTGCGGGTAAACAGCCCGGGCGGCAGCGTCACGGCTTCTGAAGCCATTCGTGAAGAGCTGGCAGCGGCTCAGGCCGCGGGCAAGCCGATCGTGGTTTCAATGGGCGGTATGGCGGCATCCGGTGGTTACTGGATCTCAACACCCGCCAGCTACATCGTGGCGAACCCGAGCACGCTAACCGGCTCGATTGGTATCTTTGGCGTGATCAATACGCTGGAGAACAGTCTGGACAGCATTGGCGTACACACAGATGGTGTCGCGACCTCCCCGCTGGCGGATATCTCTACCACCAAAGCGTTGCCAGCCGAAGTTCAGCAGATGATGCAGCTGACCATCGAAAATGGCTACCGCAACTTTGTGGGTCTGGTGGCGAAGTCGCGTCACAAAACACCAGAGCAGATTGATGCCATTGCCCAGGGCCACGTCTGGACCGGCAGCGATGCAAAAGCCAATGGTCTGGTTGATGCGCTGGGTGACTTTGATGATGCCGTGAAGAAAGCAGGCGAGCTGGCGAAAGTCGATAAACCTATGCTGAGCTGGTATCAGGATGACCCGAGCTTCCTGGATATGATGCTGAGCCAGATGAACGCGTCTGTGCAGGCAGTATTGCCGGATACGCTGAAAGCCTGGCTGCCAGCGCCGATGCTGGATGTGATGAGTGCCATGAAAGCCCAGCCGGGTCTGTTTGACAAACAAAACGATCCTCAGAACCGTTACGCCCTCTGCCTGAACTGCGGCGAAGTGCGATAAACCTCTCAGCCCGGCCGCTGGTCGGGCTGCTTTTCCCCGCTATTCCCCTTATACTGCGCGTTTTATGGCGAGTCTGAGTTCTCTGATGCAAAAGAAAAATATCTATGTAGCCTACACTGGCGGGACAATCGGTATGCAACGCTCGGCGCAGGGCTATATTCCGGTCTCCGGACACCTGCAGCAGCAGCTGGCAAACATGCCCGAGTTCCACCGCCCTGAGATGCCTGATTTCACTATTCACGAATATCAGCCGCTGATCGACTCTTCCGACATGACACCGGAAGACTGGCAGTCTATTGCCGAAGATATTCGCCAAAATTACGATCGCTACGATGGTTTTGTGATTTTGCATGGCACGGACACCATGGCGTTTACCGCGTCAGCCCTCTCTTTTATGCTGGAAAATCTGGCTAAGCCGGTAATTGTGACCGGGTCGCAGATTCCACTGGCTGAGCTGCGCTCAGATGGCCAGCAAAATCTGTTAAATTCGCTTTATGTCGCGGCTAACTATCCGATCAGCGAAGTATCACTGTTTTTTAATAACACCCTTTATCGCGGCAACCGTACGACCAAGGCCCACGCTGACGGCTTTAATGCCTTTGCTTCGCCAAACCTTTCTGCGCTGCTGGAAGCGGGCATTCATATTCGCCGCCTCAATACGCCACCCGCCCCGTCCGGTCAGGGCGAGCTCAGGGTCCACACGATTACGCCTCAGCCTATTGGTGTGGTCACCATCTATCCTGGGATTTCAGCAGACGTTGTGCGCAACTTCCTGCGTCAGCCGGTGAAAGCGTTGATCCTGCGTTCTTACGGCGTGGGTAACGCACCGCAAAACAAAGAATTCCTTGCTGAACTGCAGCAGGCCAGCGAGCGCGGCATCGTGGTGGTGAACCTCACTCAGTGTATTTCTGGCAAAGTGAATATGGGCGGATACGCTACCGGCAATGCACTGGAACATGCTGGCGTAATCAGCGGATTCGACCTCACTGTAGAAGCAGCATTGACCAAATTACACTTTTTACTCAGCCAGGATCTGTCGGCCGATCAAATCCGTGCAAGAATGCAGCAGAATCTGCGCGGTGAACTGACTGAAGACTGAAACGGAGCGACAAATAATGAAGCGGGCACTCATCATTATTGATATCCAGAACGATTTTTGCCCAGGCGGCCCAATGGCCGTTCATGAGGGTGATCACACTGTCGAGGTGGCAAATCGTTACGCACGCATGTTCCGTGAAAACGGTGAGTGCGTTCTGGCCCTGCAGGACTGGCACCCGGCCGATCACGGCAGTTTTGCCTCGATCTCAGGCGAACCGGTTTACACCCTGGGCGAATTAAATGGTCTGGCGCAGATCTGGTGGCCCGATCACGGTATTCAGGGCTCAGCGGGCGCAGATTTTCATCCCGGTCTGGATCGCTCGCTGTTTGATGCGACATTCCACAAAGGCGAAGATCATGATGTCGACAGCTACAGCGCCTTTTTTGACAACGGTCATCGCCGTAAAACCGAACTGGACAGCTGGCTGCGTGAGCGTGGCATTACCCATCTGGTGATGCTGGGGCTGGCGACGGACTACTGCGTGAAATATAGCGTACTGGATGCGCTGGAGCTGGGGTATCACGTTGAGGTGGTCAAAGAGGGTTGCCGCGGAGTGAATCTGAATCCAGAGGACAGTGAGATCGCCTTCGCACAGATGACCGCTCAGGGCGCTATTTTGATTTAAAGATAGAGCTGGCTCGACGCCAGCTCTA
This sequence comes from Pantoea sp. ANP04, assembly GCF_041982285.1. Lineage (NCBI taxonomy): Bacteria > Pseudomonadati > Pseudomonadota > Gammaproteobacteria > Enterobacterales > Erwiniaceae > Pantoea > Pantoea sp. ANP04. The sequence continues at coordinate 8,233 of NZ_JAUTYS010000010.1, forward strand.
TTTCGTGCAGATTAGTGCAGATGAATCCGTGTTACATCCGGGTCGATGCCGAACTCTTCTTTCAGTTCTTTTTTCGACTTCATCACCATCTCGCCACCTTTACCGATGGTCATATGCTGTGGCGCGTCGTTGTGCCTTGCCTGCCACATCATTACCAGTTGCAGGCAGTTGTCACGCTGCTCCTGAGTCAGCGCCACACCATCCGGCCACTTACCAATCTCAACCGCCGTCGCCAGCCGCTGATAAACTTCAGGTGTCATTGACGCAAGCATTGCTTCAAGTTGTTCCTTCATTGCCGTTACCCTTTGGTCTGTTCGCCCTGCTCGTCGGTAAAATTCAATGAGGCGGAGTTAACACAGTAGCGTTCGCCAGTCGGTTGCGGGCCATCGGGGAAGACGTGCCCCAGATGCGCATCACAACTGCCACAGCGGATCTCAACACGCTGCATGCCATGTGAATTATCTTCGATGTAACGAATCGCATCATCACTTACTGGCTGATAAAAACTGGGCCAGCCACAGCCAGAATCATACTTGGTCTCAGAGAGAAAGAGTGGCGCCTCACAGACCAGGCAGTGGTAGATCCCTTCCTGCTTGTTGTGGAGCAGTGCGCCGCTGTAAGGCGGTTCCGTTCCGCGCTGCTGTGTCACATAACGCTGCATCTCTGTCAGCTCGGCGATTTTTGCGTCGGTTGCGGTGTCTTTAGCCATTTTAGGATTCCGGGGAAGTGCCATTCTGAAAAATTCGACTATTATTCTAACAAATGATCAACATAACCCGGGTCTTTTTTTGTGCTCACCCTTTCAGCCCGTCTGCTGCTAAGCGGATTTGTGACATCGATCACCTTTTGTTTCGGGCATCCCTATATATTCGGCGATTGAATCGACGAAGCGCGATATGATGAGCGGCGCGCAAGCGGTTGCGCATCGAATAATTCCTTTCAGGCGAATTGACCTGTCGCAACAATTGACACGATTCCGCTTGACGCCTGGTAAGGTTTTTGTAATTTTACAGGCAACTTTTATTCACTAACCAATAGCTGGTGGAATATATGACTATCAAAGTAGGTATCAATGGTTTCGGCCGTATCGGTCGCATCGTTTTCCGTGCTGCTCAAAAGCGTTCTGACATCGAAATCGTTGCTATCAACGACCTGCTGGACGCGGATTACATGGCGTACATGCTGAAGTATGACTCTACTCACGGTCGTTTCGACGGCACCGTAGAAGTTCAGGATGGCGCACTGGTGGTTAACGGTAAAAAAATCCGTGTTACTGCTGAACGTGATCCAGCGAACCTGAAGTGGGATGAAGTGGGCGTTGACGTTGTTGCTGAAGCAACCGGTATCTTCCTGACCGACGAAACCGCACGTAAACACATCACCGCGGGTGCTAAGAAAGTCGTTCTGACCGGTCCATCTAAAGATGACACCCCAATGTTTGTTCGTGGTGCAAACTTCGACAAATATGATGGCCAGGATATCGTTTCTAACGCTTCCTGTACCACCAACTGCCTGGCACCACTGGCCAAAGTGATCAACGACAAGTTCGGCATCGTTGAAGGTCTGATGACCACTGTTCACGCGACCACTGCAACCCAGAAAACCGTTGATGGCCCATCTCACAAAGACTGGCGCGGCGGCCGCGGCGCATCGCAGAACATCATCCCTTCATCAACTGGCGCAGCGAAAGCCGTTGGTAAAGTTCTGCCAGAGCTGAACGGCAAACTGACCGGTATGGCATTCCGCGTACCTACCCCTAACGTTTCCGTTGTTGACCTGACCGTGCGTCTGGAAAAAGCGGCGTCTTACAAAGAAATCTGTGCTGCAATCAAAGCAGCTGCAGAAGGCGAGATGAAAGACGTTCTGGGCTATGTTGAAGATGACGTGGTTTCTACCGACTTCAACGGCGAAATCCTGACTTCAGTGTTTGACGCTAAAGCCGGTATCGCGCTGAACGACAACTTTGTGAAACTGGTTTCCTGGTACGACAACGAAACTGGCTACTCAAACAAAGTTCTCGACCTGATTGCACTGGTTTCTGCTAAATAAGGCAGCCAGACAGCATTGAGAATAAGGGCGACTTCGGTCGCCCTTTTTTTATCCGTACAGGAAGGAAGCGAACATGCAAGATAAGCTGTTTACTCTGCCGGTGGTTAATCAGATTTCCCCTTACCTCACCCAGCGTCAGGTAGGTGAACTCCCGGCGATTGTCATCAGTCACCCTAAGGTTCGGGCTGCGATCACCCTGCAGGGCGCGCACCTGATCGCCTGGCAGCCAAGCGGTGAGAAGCCGGTGCTCTGGCTGAGCGATAAGAGTCTCTTCTCACCAGGCAAAGCAATTCGTGGCGGTGTCCCCATCTGCTGGCCGTGGTTCGGCCCGGCAGGCGAACCGGCACACGGTTTTGCCCGGATTCAGCCGTGGAAGCTGACTGCGCATGATGAGAATGAAGATGGCGTGATGCTGACACTGGTGCTGGAGAGCAATGCACAGACGCTGAAGCTCTGGCCGCATGAGTTTACCCTGATTGCCCGCTTCCGCCTGGGCCAGCATTGTGAGATCGAACTTGAAGCCTACGGTGACTTCGAAGCGACAGCAGCGCTGCACAGCTACTTTACCGTCAGCGACATCAACGGCGTTGAGGTTTCCGGTCTGGGCAATAGTTTTATCGACAAGGTGAATAACGGCGAGGCTGGCAGCAGCGACGGCAAGCAACGTTATCCGGGACGCATTGACCGTATCTTTACCGCCGCAGAAGATTGCTCGGTGATCAATGATACGGCGGATCAACGGCAGATTGAGGTTTATCACCATCACCACAGTGACGTTGTCACGTGGAATCCAGGTGTGGAACTCTCCTGCAGCATGTCGGACATGGCGAATGAGGGTTATAAAACCATGGTCTGCGTGGAGACGGCGCGCATCAGTAAACCGTTACGCAGCGCAGGTGAGAAGCCAGCACGCCTGGCCACGACTTTCCGCCTGAAGAAGAAAGCCGCAGCGGGCGACAAGGTCAGCGGCTAAACGATATCCAGCGGTAACTTATGCTGTGGTGCTGGCCAGGCACGATCGATGAGCTGCAACTCTTCATCGGTCAGGACGACCTCCAGTGCCGCAGCATTTTCCTGCACGTGAACGACTGAGCTGGCTTTGGGAATGGCAATCACCTCAGGCTGACGAATGACCCAGGCCAGCAGAAGCTGCGCGACGCTGATGCCCTTCTGTTGTGCAATCTGCGTCAGTACCGGGTCGGTAAAGAGTGAGTCACGCAGCCGTCCTGCCTGTGCCAGCGGACAGTAGGCCATTATCGGCATCTTACGCTGCTGACATGCCGGCAGCAGATCAAATTCAATACCGCGTGACGCCAGATGATAGAGCACCTGATTGGTCGTACACTGACTTCCTTCCGGTTCATCCCAAAGTTCTGCCATGTCATCTGTGTCAAAATTCGAGACGCCCCAGTGACGGATCTTGCCCTGCTGCTGCAGGCGTTCCATGGCGCGCAGGGTCTCTTCCAGTGGAACATTACCGCGCCAGTGCAACAGGTAAAGGTCAAGATAATCGGTCTGCAGACGGCGCAGGCTGCGCTCACAGGCTTCAATAGCATCCACTTCGCCTGCATTCCACGGATAGACTTTTGATACCAGCAGCGCCTTGTCGCGACGCCCCAGCATGGCCTGCCCGACCACCTCTTCGGCTCCGCCGTCGGCGTACATTTCGGCGGTATCAATCAATTGCAAACCACATTCAAGACCTGCCTGCAGTGCAGCGATTTCAGCGGAACGCTGCGCCGGATTCTCGCCCATGTACCAGGTGCCCTGGCCAATGACCGGCAGATTACTGAAGTCAGCAAAGTTAATCGTGTTGCGCATTCTGCTCTCCCGCCCCCTTTCGGGGCCCTGTAAAAGAACAGAGGGCAATAGATGCCCTCTTTTGGTGCGAATGAAGCGTTATCAGAAGGTGTAGCTGATACCCGTCCAGATTAACGCCTGCCCGCTTTTATCAATCATCGGGCTGTCTTTGATTTCGCTGTCAAAGCGCGTGTAGCGTCCTGTGAGGCTGGCATTCCACTGCGGAGAAATCTGATAGCTGGCATTCAGCTCAACGTAAGGGGACCAGCTGTCATCAGGCGTATAGCGACTAATACCGGTCCGGGCGCTTTCATGGCCGGAGACACCGTAGTAGTAACGGTTTTGATTGGCGCTGTTCCAGATAGCACCAATGCCCGGAGTAAGACTGAAGTCGCCCATCTCAAAGCGATAAAGGTAGGTTAAATCCCACATCATCCCGTTGCTGTTGTTCAGCACATCGCCCAGTAATGAAGTACGGACGATACCCCAGTCAGCAACGTGACGATACGTTGCGCCACCCATCAGCGTCATACGGCGTTTATCCAGCCCTTTCATGTCGCCCAGGTCATTCTCACTGGGTTTGTACTCCTGCGGTGAACCCAGCAGCGTCAGCGACAGCTGGTTCTGGGGATCTTTCCACAGATAGTAGCCACCCTGCAGGCTGCGGAACCAGAAGTCTTCACCCTCATAGTTGATCACCGGAAGGGGGAGATAGCGATCCTGACCGCCGCGATAAGGTGACTGGGCATAGAGTACCGACGCACCAAGAGAAAGCGGTGCGGCAAAGACCTGCGAGCTCAGTAAATAACACGGCAGAAGTGCAACAAGCGTCTTAAATTTGAATTGGTTCACAATTTATTCATTCCATAAATATAACAATCAAACAGGAAGTCTAACGTTTTTTTACGGCTGCATTAACTTATATCGAATTCCTTTAAGTTACTCACCAATCAAAGTGGCATTTAAGGTTAAAAACACGTTAAGTTAAAGCATCACCCATATGAACTCATCTCACGACAAACCTGAAATACTCTTGATCTCCCCCTCATTCACCTAAACCCGTGGAGGAAATTTCCTAGAAGCCATCTACAGTTAGAAGTAACAGCATAGAATTTGACCGAGCAGAGTAACCACAAACGTTGTGTATCCCGATAAAAAAGATCAGGTTGGCATAAGGGTTGCTGTACTCAACAGAGAATATCTTCCGGGAGCTGCTACAAGTCATTAATTGTGCTCCTTACCTGTGCTAAAAACGAAAGGACGGGCATCGCTATGAATATATTCGATCACTATCGTCAGCGTTATGAAGCTGCCAAGGACGAAGAGTTCACACTGCAGGAATTTCTTGCTATCTGTAAGCAGGATCGCAGTGCATACGCCAACGCTGCAGAGCGACTGTTAATGGCTATCGGAGAGCCGGTAATGGTCGACACTGCTCAGGAGCCACGCCTTTCCAGAATATTCTCCAACCGTGTGATGGGACGCTATCCAGCGTTCGAGGAGTTTTACGGCATGGAGGAAGCGATTGAACAGATCGTCTCCTACCTGAAACATGCCGCTCAGGGACTGGAAGAGAAAAAACAGATCCTCTATTTGCTGGGGCCGGTCGGTGGCGGTAAATCCTCACTGGCGGAACGGCTTAAGTCGCTGATGCAGCGGGTGCCTATTTATGTGCTCAGTGCTGACGGCGAACGCAGCCCGGTAAATGACCACCCTCTTTGCCTGTTCAATCCGCAGGAAGATGCGCACATTCTTGAAAAAGAGTATGGCGTACCGCGCCGCTACCTCGGCACGATTATGTCGCCTTGGGCCGCTAAACGTCTGCACGATTTTGGTGGTGATATTTCACGTTTCAAAGTCGTTAAAGTCTGGCCGTCGATTCTGGAACAGCTGGCGATCGCCAAAACTGAACCGGGCGATGAGAACAACCAGGATATCTCTGCGCTGGTGGGTAAAGTGGATATCCGTAAACTGGAAAACCATGCGCAAAACGATCCCGATGCCTACGGCTATTCCGGTGCCCTCTGCCGCGCAAACCAGGGCATCATGGAGTTCGTCGAGATGTTTAAAGCGCCGATTAAAGTGCTGCATCCGTTACTGACGGCGACGCAGGAAGGGAACTATAACGGTACCGAAGGCATTTCGGCCCTGCCGTTCAACGGCATTATTCTGGCGCACTCCAACGAATCTGAATGGGTGACGTTCCGTAACAACAAGAATAATGAGGCGTTCCTTGACCGTGTCTATATCGTCAAGGTGCCCTATTGCCTGCGGGTCTCTGAAGAGATCAAAATCTACGACAAGTTGCTTAACCACAGTGAGCTGGCGACCTCGCCCTGCGCACCTGGCACGCTGGAAACGCTGGCACGCTTCTCTATCCTGTCGCGCCTGAAAGATCCTGAGAACTCCAGTATCTATTCCAAAATGCGGGTGTACGATGGTGAAAGCCTCAAAGATACCGACCCTAAAGCGAAGTCCTGGCAGGAGTATCACGACTACGCCGGTGTGGATGAGGGGATGAACGGTCTCTCGACCCGCTTTGCCTTTAAAATCCTGTCACGGGTGTTTAACTTCGACCACGCTGAAGTGGCCGCCAACCCGGTTCATCTGTTCTATGTGCTGGAGCAGCAGATTGAACGTGAGCAGTTTCCACAGGATCAGGCAGAGAAATACCTTGAACATCTTAAAGGCTATCTGATTCCTAAATACGCTGAGTTTATCGGCAAAGAGATTCAGACTGCTTATCTGGAGTCCTACTCTGAGTATGGTCAGAACATCTTTGACCGCTATGTCACTTATGCTGACTTCTGGATTCAGGATCAGGAGTATCGCGATCCCGATACCGGACAGCTGTTTGATCGTGAATCGCTCAATGCGGAACTGGAGAAAATTGAGAAACCCGCTGGCATCAGTAACCCGAAAGACTTCCGTAATGAGATCGTCAATTTTGTGCTGCGCGCCAGAGCACATAATAATGGTCGCAATCCAAACTGGACCAGTTACGAGAAGTTACGCACGGTAATTGAGAAGAAAATGTTCTCGAATACCGAGGAGTTACTGCCGGTGATTTCGTTCAATACCAAGACCTCTACCGATGAGCAGAAAAAACATGATGATTTTGTCGATCGCATGATGGAAAAAGGCTATACCCGCAAACAGGTTCGCCTGCTGTGTGAATGGTATCTGCGTGTGCGTAAATCGTCCTGATAGAGGTAAGCTTGCCGGTAAGTGATACCGGTCTGACAGGGTCGGGTGCGCCCGACCTGCTTACAATGTAGTTTGGGGGAATACCATGGCCTATTTCATCGATCGCCGGCTTAACGGTAAGAACAAGAGCGCGGTTAACCGCCAGCGCTTTCTTCGCCGTTATAAGTCGCAAATTAAGCAGTCGATCTCCGAGGCCATCAATAAACGCTCGGTGACCGACGTCAGCAGCGGCGAGTCCGTCTCTATACCTATTGACGACATCAATGAGCCGATTTTCCATCAGGGACGCGGCGGAAATCGTCATCGGGTCCATCCGGGTAACGACCATTTTGTGCAGAATGACCGTGTTGAGCGTCCCCAGGGCGGCGGCGGCGGTGGCAGCGGACAGGGTAATGCCAGTCAGGATGGTGAAGGACAGGATGAGTTTGTCTTTCAGATCTCGAAGGATGAGTACCTTGACCTGCTGTTTGAAGACCTTGCCCTGCCTAATCTGCGCCGCAACCAGCATCGTCAGCTTAATGAATATAAGACTCACCGTGCCGGTTTCACCTCTAACGGCGTACCAGCCAATATCAGCGTCGTGCGTTCGCTGCAGAACTCACTGGCGCGTCGTACCGCAATGACGGCAGGGAAACGCCGTATGCTGCATGAACTGGAAGAGACGCTGCAGGAGATTGAGAAAACTGAACCTGCTCAGTTGCTGGAGGAGGAGCGGCTACGCAAAGAGATCGCTGAATTGCGGGCGCGCATCGAACGGGTGCCCTTTATCGACACCTTCGATCTGCGCTACAAAAACTTTGAGAAACGCCCGGAGCCTTCCAGCCAGGCGGTCATGTTCTGTCTGATGGATGTCTCAGGTTCGATGGATCAGGCCACCAAGGATATGGCGAAACGCTTCTATATCCTGCTTTACCTGTTCCTGAGCCGCACCTACAAGAACGTTGATGTGGTTTATATCCGTCATCACACGCAGGCCAAAGAGGTGGACGAACAGGAGTTCTTCTACTCTCAGGAGACGGGCGGCACCATCGTGTCCAGTGCACTGAAACTGATGGATGAAGTCGTAAAAGAACGCTATGACCCGGCGCAGTGGAATATCTACGCGGCGCAGGCATCGGACGGTGACAACTGGGCGGACGATTCACCGCTCTGTCATGAGATTCTGGCGAAGCATATTCTGCCGGTCGTGCGTTATTACAGTTATATCGAAATCACCCGCCGTGCGCATCAGACGCTGTGGCGTGAGTATGAGCATCTGCAGGCAACATTCGATAACTTTGCCATTGAACATATTCGCGAACCGGAAGATATCTATCCGGTGTTCCGATCGCTGTTTCATAAACAGGCAACGGAAGCCTGATCCACCAGGCCGGTTAATCACCGGCTTTTTTTATCTGCCGAATAACCTGCTAAAACAGTCTGTTTTCTCCCGCTTGCCTGCCAACCCCCTCATTCTTCACATTAATCTGATTCCATACCCTCTTCAGCAATTGGTATAATGATCATTTTCACAATGACAACTCCTTGATAAAACATTATCTTTCAGAGATAGCATGGATATTTGTCAGCAGTTGCTGCAGCGCACTGTCATATCTCAGGAGACCGGGTTTGAACCACACTATTGTCTACAGTCTTTTTATCATCGGTTCCGTGCTGGTAGCATCGAGCATTCTGCTCAGCTCTTTCTCATCCCGACTGGGCATTCCTATTCTGGTTATCTTCCTCGCACTGGGTATGCTCACCGGTGTTGATGGTATCGGCGGCATCGCTTTCGATAACTATCCCGCGGCTTACTTAATTTCTAACCTGGCGCTGGCGATCATCCTGCTGGATGGCGGTATGCGAACCAAAGCCAGCTCGTTTAAAGTCGCGCTCGGGCCTGCGCTGTCGCTGGCCACCGTCGGCGTGATGATCACCGCAGGTTTAACGGGCGTCGTGGCCGCATGGCTCTTTAACCTCGACATGATGCAGGGCTTCCTGATTGGCGCCATTATTGGCTCTACGGATGCTGCTGCGGTCTTCTCACTGCTGGGTGACAAAGGCCTGAATGAGCGCGTCAGCTCCACGCTGGAGATTGAATCGGGCAGCAACGACCCGATGGCCGTGTTTCTCACCATTACCCTGATTGAAATGATTGAACAGGGCCGCAGCGGCCTTGACTGGATGTTCCTGGTGCATCTGGTACAGCAGTTCGGTCTGGGTATCGTATTAGGCCTGGGCGGCGGCTGGGCGCTGCAGCAACTGATAAACCGTATCAGTCTGGCTCCTGGCCTTTACCCGTTGCTGGCGTTGAGTGGCGGCATTCTGGTGTTCGCGCTGACCACGGTATTAGAGGGCAGCGGTATTCTGGCGGTCTATCTCTGTGGCTTCTTACTGGGCAACCGCCCGATTCGTAACCGCCACGGCATTCTGCAGACCTTTGACGGTATGGCCTGGCTGAGTCAGATTGGCATGTTCATTGTGCTGGGGCTGCTGGTCACACCCTCTGATTTGTGGCACATCGCGGTGCCAGCCATGCTCCTCTCGCTGTGGCTGATTCTGGTGGCGCGTCCGCTGTCGGTCTTTATTGGCCTGCTGCCATTTCGCAACTTCACGACCCGTGAACGGGTCTTTATCAGCTGGGTCGGCTTACGTGGTGCGGTACCGATTATTCTTGCGGTCTTCCCGATGATGGCAGGCTTAGAGAACGCTTCGCTCTATTTTAATATCGCTTTCTTCGTGGTGCTGGTCTCCCTGATGCTGCAGGGCACCTCACTGGGCTTTGCTGCCAAAAAAGCCAAAGTGGTGGTGCCGCCAACCGCTTCACCTATCAGCCGTGTGGGTCTGGATATTCATCCGGAAAATCCCTGGGAGCAGTTCGTCTACCAGCTCAGCGCCGACAAGTGGTGTGTCGGTGCCGCACTGCGTGACCTGCAGATGCCACGAGAGACGCGTATCGCCGCCCTTTTCCGTGACAATGTGCTGATGCATCCCAATGGCGGGACGCGTCTGAAAGAGAACGACGTTATCTGCGTCATTGGCCGCGAGCGCGATCTTCCCGCGCTGGGCAAGATGTTCAGTCAGTCACCGCCGGTTTCGCTCGACCAGCGCTTCTTCGGCGACTTTATTCTGGATGCAGAAGCTCGCCTGCGCGATGTTGCGCAGATTTACGGACTGGAACTGGATGAGAGCACGAATGATCAGCAGTCACTGGGACAGCTGGTTCTGGCTATGCTCGGCGGTTCACCGGTGGTCGGCGATCAGGTGGAGTGGAATCAACTGACATGGACTGTTGCTGAGAAAGAGGATAACCGTATTGTGAAAATTGGTGTCCGGCCAGCGGAAGAGAAGGAATAATCCTAATGATTCAGCCACGTTATTTTCTCTCAATACGCTAAGCTTAACGTTCTATGCCAGTAAAAACGGGAGAAATGAATGGGACACGTGGTTAAAATTGGTCGTTATGAGATTGTTGATGCCGATCTTGGCGGTGAGAATCCGGACACTGTCAGTATCCCCTGTCACACTAATCCCGGTTTAATTACGCAACTTGATGGCTGGGATCGTGATACCAGCGTCCCGGCCTGGATTGACGGTGAACCGGTGAATCTGCAAATCGGCCATTACGATAAACAGCAGGACCGCTGGATTTTAAAGAAACCTGCCTGATGCGCGATCATTACCGCCAGTCGTCAGATTCGGCGGTAATTCCTAAAAAGCGTCTTAAACAGTTTAGTTATAACTGACCCCTTCCTTATTTTATCTAATTAAATCCACAAGTTAGCTATTTAAAACTTTAATCAGTTTTGATGTTTTCAGATTTTTTCCGTATTAACTCTGTCAAATAACTCCTGCATACTCATTCTCGATGCTGCAACATTCCGTGATTATCATCACGCTTTAATCGTTATCTTTTTTGCAGCTGAACTGGCTTTACTGACTGCAACAGACTGAAAATTATTTTTTAATTTTTCAGAGGCCCACTCCTGAGCGCGCACCTGATTCTGGTCAGGCCATCTTTTACTTGAGAAAGAGAGCAGGTTTTATGGCAAGTACATTGATAATGAATAGCCCGAGCCGCTCATGGAGCGGCACGCGTAAAAATATCATCGTGAAATTCGCCCTGAGCTTTTCCGATCTGATTGCACTTAACCTGGCACTGTTTTTATCTGCCGCGACGATACAAGGTATTTGGGGCGAGCTGGATACCTTTATTCCACCGCACCAGATCGAATATCGTTTCGTGGCACAGTTTATTATGTCAGTAATGTGTACCGGCTGGTTCTGGGTACGTCTGCGTCACTATACTTATCGCAAACCGTTCTGGTTTGAGCTTAAAGAGATCGTTAAAACATTATTTGTTTTTTCACTGCTCGACCTCGCACTGATCGCTTTTTCTAAATGGGACTTCTCCCGCATGGTGTGGGTCTTCAGCTGGACATATGCCCTGCTACTGCTCCCACTGATGCGTGCTCTGGTGAAACGCGCCATCAACAAGGCGGGCCAGTGGCAGAAAGAGACCATCATTATCGGTTCCGGCCGCAATGCCACCGAAGCTTATGCGGCGCTGCAGAGTGAAGAGATCCTGGGCTACAACGTGCAGGCCTTTATCTCGGTTGATGATGTTCCTGCCCAGCAGAGCGTGAATGGCGTGCCCGTTATCACCTGGAAAGACATTAACTGGCAGACCATTGACCGCGATAACGTGCAGTTTATTGTTGCCATGGAGTATGAGCAGCAGCCAATGCGCGATCGCTGGCTGAAATTCCTGTCGAAGATGAACTGCCGTTCAGTCTCAGTGATCCCTACGCTGCGCGGTGTACCGCTTTATGGTACGGACATGTCCTTTATCTTTAGCCATGAAGTGATGATCCTGCGCGTCAGCAACAACCTGGCGAAACACTCCTCCCGTTTCATGAAGCGTGCCTTTGACATCGTGGTGGCGTCAATGCTGCTGCTGTTCCTTGGCCCGATCTTCGCCCTGCTCTGCTACATGGTGAAACGCGATGGCGGCAATGCAATTTATGGTCACGAACGCGTGGGCCAGAATGGCAAAAAATTCAAATGCCTGAAATTCCGTTCCATGGTGACCAATTCAAAAGAGGTGCTGGAGAAATTACTGGCAACCAGTGAAGAGGCGCGGATTGAGTGGGACAAAGATTTCAAACTGAAAAACGACCCGCGCGTGACCCGTATTGGTAGCTTCCTGCGAAAAACCAGTCTGGATGAGTTACCGCAGTTATGGAACGTGATCCGCGGCGAGATGAGCCTGGTGGGTCCGCGTCCGGTTATCGAAGCGGAGCTGGAGCGTTACGCGGGTGATGTCGACTATTACCTGATGGCCAAACCCGGCATGACAGGTCTTTGGCAGGTCAGCGGACGTAACGATATCGACTATGACACTCGCGTCTACTTTGACTCCTGGTATGTCAAAAACTGGGCGCTCTGGACCGATATCGCGATCCTGTTTAAAACCGCAGGGGTGGTATTACGCCGCGACGGCGCCTACTAGGCCTTTAATGCGATGCCTGTTTACAGCAGGCATCGCACTTTCCGCACGACTTCCTCTATCTTTTTTGCCTCTGAATCATTACCCTCTTCGATCGTTTTTCAACAGAACGTTACCCTCTGGTTGTTATGCAAAAATTTACGCTGCTGTTATTAAGCCTGGTGCTGCTGGCACCCTTAGGCATTGATCTCTATTTGCCCACGCTGCCACAAATCGCAGAAGGGCTGGATACGCCGGTTAACCTGGTTCAGACCACGATTCCGCTGTTTCTGCTGGTCATGGGGCTGGGACAACTGGTCACGGGTCCGCTGGTGGACAACTATGGCCGCAAGCCGATTGCCCTGCTGGGACTTGCGCTTTACATCGCCGGCAGTGCTATCGCTGCCACGGCGACATCATTCCCGCTGTTCGTCGTTGCTCGTCTGGTGCAGGGCTGTGGCGTCTGTTGTAGCGCCGTTGTCGCCTTTAGCGGCGTGCGCGACCGCCTGAGTGGCGATGATGCCGCACGCGCCTATGGATTCCTGAACGGCGCACTGAATATCGTTCCGGCACTCGCTCCGTTACTGGGTGGCCTGCTGGCCAGCGCCTTTGACTGGCGCGCGCCCTTCTGGTTCCTCTGCGCCTATGGTCTGCTGATTACGCTGCTGGTGATTATCTGGCTGCCCGAGACGCGCCCGGCAGATACCCTGCGGGTGAAAGGATTACCGGTTAAGCAGTACGCTGAAATCCTGCGTCAGCCGCGTTTTCTGGCGTTCGCTTTTGCCAATGCCGGTGCGCTGGGCATGGTGCTGACCTACGTGTCACTGGCACCACAGGTATTAATGACCGAAGGCGGCCTGACGCCGATCCAGTTCTCGTTTGCTTTCGGGGCCAACGGTTTCTGGATTATGTTTGTCAGCATGTTTGTGAATAAAGCGATTCGCAAAGCGGGTCGCCCTTTCTGTCTGGCAATGGGTTTTTTAACGATGCTGCTGGGGGCGGTACTACTGATGGCGGGAACGCAGATATTTCCGGCGGAAATGCAAACACACTGGGCGCTCTACATGTTCCCGGTGGCGGTATCGGTTGCCGGACTGGCCTTTACGGTAGGACCCGCCACCAGCTATGCGCTGGAGCCGTATCAGCAACAGGCAGGCGTGGCGTCCGCCCTGCAGGGATTTATTCAGATGGCTGGTGGTGCAGCAGGCAGCCTGGTAATCGTTGCGCTGCCGGTGGCGGAGAAGCTCTCGCTGAGCCTGATGATGCTGCTGGGTGCAGCGCTGGCGTTTATCGCCTGGCGCTGCAGCAGAAAGATGCGCGGCAGCCTGACCGCGCTTAAATAACGGTGACCGGAACGCGGGGTGCCAGGGCGCACATCAGCTCATACCCTACCGTTCCGGCTGCTTTTGCGACCTGATCGATTTTCACCTGCTCACCCCACAGCTCAACGGCTGAGCCAATGCCAGCCTGAGGGCAAGGCGTTAAGTCCACGGTAATCATATCCATGGAGACGGCTCCCACCACCTGCGTCATTACACCATCGACGCAGACCGGCGTGCCGGTTGGGGCATGACGCGGATAGCCATCAGCGTAACCGCAGGCCACCACGCCAATCCGCTGCGCCGTGCTGGCATGATAGCGATAGCCGTAACCCACGCCATCGCCAGCCTGTAATTGCTGAACCGCGATAATCTCACTGCTTAAGGTCATCACCGGCTGCAGGCCACTGCCTGCAATGTCCTGCCAGTTACCGCTGGGCGATGCGCCATACAGAATGATGCCAGGACGAACCCAGTCAAAATGCGCTTCAGGATGCCATAAGGTGCAGGCGGAGTTAGAGAGCGATCGCGGGCAGCTCAACCCTTCTGCCGCCTGCTCAATGCGCTGCAGCGGTGCAACTAAACCCTGCGGATTTTCAGCATCGGCGAAATGCGCCATCAGCGTCATCTCACCGACATTGCTCAGCGCCCGCAGTTTCTGCCACGCGCCGTTGACCTGCTCCGGGCGAAAGCCCAGACGGTTCATCCCGCTGTTCATTTTGAGATAAATATCAACCGGGGCAGAGAGTTGGGCACTGGCCAGTGCTTTGATTTGCCAGTTGCTGTGCACACTGGTAGTCAGACGATAGCGATCGATTAACTGCAAATCTTCTGGCTGGAAAAATCCCTCCAGTAACAGAATCGGTTTTTTCCAGCCCTGCTCACGCAGCTGAATCGCCTCCTCCATATTAAGCAGTGCGAAGCCGTCAGTGGCAGATAACGCCTCGCGGACGCGTTCAATACCATGGCCGTAAGCATTCGCTTTCACCACTGACCAGACGCGGGATGCAGGTGCCGCCTGGCGAACGACCGCCAGGTTCTGACGTAACGCCTGCTGATTGATGGTAGCGATAATCGGACGTGACATCCTCTCTCTCCCTGAAGACTTAACGAGTTGCGTTGGCGTTACGCAGCGGCGATGACGTCGCCGCGAAACCGGGTAAGTAGCGGAACACCGCTAAGTCATCCGCCGCAATGGCAGGCTTTTTACCGGAGATGAGATCGGCCAGCAGCTGACCAGAACCACACGCCATCGTCCAGCCCAGCGTACCGTGACCGGTATTGAGCCAGAGATTAGAAATTGGCGTGGCACCCACAATCGGCGTACCGTCTGGCGTCATCGGACGCAGCCCGGTCCAGAAACTCGCCTGCGCGACATGACCGCCTTCAGGATAGAGATCACTGACGACCATCTCCAGCGTTTCCCGACGTGCTTCAGTGAGTCTGGTGTTAAAACCAACAATCTCTGCCATGCCACCCACACGAATACGATCGTCAAAACGGGTCACCGCCACTTTGTAAGTCTCATCCAGAATGGTCGAAACCGGCGCAGCGTCAGGGTTTTTAATCGGAATGGTCAGAGAGTAGCCTTTTAGCGGATAGACCGGGATATCAATGACATTTTTTAACAGCGCGGTGGAGTAAGAACCAAAGGCCACCACATAACTATCCGCCTTGATGATCTCCTCACCACACTTCACACCATAAATACGATTGCCATCGCGCAGCAGGTGGTCAACCGGGGTGTTAAAGCGGAAAACGACGCCCGCCTCTTCGGCCATTTTTGCCAGACGCTGAGTGAAAAGCTGACAGTCACCGGTTTCATCGTTGGGCAGCCGTAATCCGCCAGTGAGTTTATGCTGCGTTGCCGCCAGAGCTGGCTCAACGCGTGACAGTTCATGCGCCTCTAACAGCTCATAGGGCACGCCCGCGTCGCGCAGCACGGCAATATCTTTGCTGGCGCTGTCAAACTGCTGTTGAGTGCGGAACAATTGTAATGTTCCACCCTGACGACCTTCATAGGCGATGCCGGTCTCAGAACGCAGCGCTTTCATGCAGTCGCGACTGTACTCGGCAATCCGTACCATGCGGCTTTTGTTCTGCTGATAGTGGTTGATGTCGCAGTTACGCAGCATGCGCCACATCCACTCCAGCTGAAAACTGCTGCCATCCAGCCGGATAGCCAGCGGCGCGTGGCGCTGAAACATCCACTTCACGGCTTTCAATGGCACGCCTGGCGCGGCCCAGGGTGCGGCATAACCGGGTGAGATCTGACCGGCATTACCCGCGCTGGTCTCCATCGCCGCCGCGGGTTGACGATCGATGACGGTCACCTGATGTCCGGCGCGCGCCAGATACCAGGCGCTTGCCACTCCCACCACACCACTTCCAAGAATTACAACGTGCATAGCTCCCCCACCCGGCATGTAAAAGCATAATTCACTGTTAAGAAGATGATAGTCAGCGGATTTACACAGCGGACATCACCCCATAAATTCAGCATCCATTTCACATCTTTTTCACTTTTCAGGTAACTAAAATCTTGCTGCCCGGCTAATTTCAGCGCTTTATGCGCCTTAATCACGAAAGACAGAAATAAATGACAACAGTGGCAGCTAAATCTGCGCATTGCAGGAGAATCCTTCAACCCCATACATTCCGCTTATAAACAGGATTATATTCCGCATTTTAAATTAATAGTCGCATCAAAGGCTGTTAAATTCTCTGCTGCAACACTCTTAATGATTTTGTGCCAAAGAATTCATTTGAGTTCGCATTTCGGATAAGCGACAGTGGGCTATCATTGTTGTGTTCGCTCAGTTTTTTTCGGGTTCCCTTTTTCAGGACGAAGCCTTAAATAACCAGAACGGGTTGTCTTTCGGGTCAGCCGGTTTGCAAAAAAGAGGTGCGCTATGACGACAATCTTTGACGAAGCCATCAGAGACAGCAAACGACTCAATGACGGACCAGACTGGACATTCGAACTGCTTGATGTCTATTTAGCAGAGATCGACCGGGTGGCTAAACTCTACCGGCTTGATACCTACCCGCACCAAATCGAAGTGATCACCTCTGAACAAATGATGGATGCCTATTCCAGCGTCGGCATGCCCATCAACTATTCACACTGGTCATTCGGTAAAAAGTTTATCGAGACCGAGCAGCGTTATAAGCACGGTCAGCAGGGGCTGGCCTATGAGATTGTCATCAACTCGAACCCCTGCATCGCCTACCTGATGGAAGAGAACACCATGACCATGCAGGCGCTGGTGATGGCGCATGCCTGCTATGGTCACAACTCATTCTTCAAAAATAATTATCTGTTCCGCAGCTGGACCGATGCCGGCTCAATTGTCGATTATCTGCTGTTTGCCAAAAACTATATCAGTGACTGCGAAGAGCGCTATGGCGTCGAAGAGGTCGAGCGACTACTCGATTCCTGCCATGCCTTAATGAATTATGGCGTCGATCGCTATAAACGCCCGCAGAAGATCTCCCTGCAGGAGGAGAAGGCGCGCCAGAAAAGTCGTGAAGAGTATCTGCAAAGTCAGGTAAACACCTTGTGGCGCACGCTGCCACGACGTGAGACCGAGGCGGTGGCTTTTGAAGCCGCACGCTACCCTTCTGAGCCGCAGGAAAACCTGCTCTATTTTATGGAAAAAAACGCCCCGCTGCTGGAGTCCTGGCAGCGTGAGATCCTGCGCATCGTGCGCAAGGTAAGCCAGTATTTCTATCCACAGAAACAGACCCAGGTGATGAATGAGGGCTGGGCAACCTTCTGGCACTACACCATCCTGAATCACCTGTATGACGAAGGCAAAGTGTCGGAACGCTTTATGATGGAGTTCCTGCACAGTCACACCAATGTGGTGTTTCAGCCGCCCTATAACAGTCAGTGGTACAACGGTATCAACCCTTACGCCTTAGGGTTTGCGATGATGCAGGACATCAAGCGCATCTGTCAGTCGCCAACGGAAGAGGACCGCTACTGGTTCCCGGATATCGCCGGTTCCGACTGGCTGGAAACACTGCATTTTGCGATGCGTGAGTTCAAGGATGAGAGTTTTATCAGCCAGTTCCTGTCGCCGAAAGTGATGCGCGATTTCCGGCTGTTCACTGTGCTGGATGATGACCGCAATAACTATCTCGAAATCGCCGCGATCCACGATGAAGCGGGTTACCGGGCGATTCGTCAGCAACTTTCCGCACAGTACAACCTGAGTAATCTTGAGCCTAACATTCAGGTTTACAACGTTGATGTGCGCGGTGACCGTTCGCTGACACTGCGCTATGTGCCGCAGAGCCGCACGCCGCTGGATAAGAGCCGTCGCGAGGTGCTGAAGCATGTGCATCGCCTGTGGGGGTTCGATGTGATTCTGGAACAGCAGAACGAGGATGGCAGTGTGGAGCTGCTGGACCGCAATCCGCCACGGGGTTCTTCACTTTGAGGGGTCAGTTGAAGGTGACGGCTTAGAAACAAAAAACCGGACGCGATGTCCGGTTTTTTTTAACGTTTGTTGCCGAGATCGTCAGGCAAGTTTTTCTGCATGCTGTGCCAGATTTCACCGCTGCGGCGACCATAGTTGCGCACCACATCCACAATCTCATCCTGTCCTGGTTCTTTATCGCACAGCGCCAGAAGCTTAAGATAGAAATCGCGCGCGACCTGGCGAGCTTCCGGGTTAGAGAAGTAGTGACGACCAACGCGAGTATAGAGGCCTTTCAGGCCATTCAGAATCAAACCATAAATCGGGTTACCTGACGCAAATGCCAGGCCACGGAACACCCGATAATCAAGTTCGGTATAGGCATCAGCCTGATCGGCTGCGGCACTGACTGTCTCCAGCACTTCACGGGCTTTATCAGGATGATGGCGCAGCGCACGGCTGATAAAAATCGATGAAATGTTGCTGCGGACAGACAGCAGGTTGTCGATTAACACGGGAACGCTGTCGTGATCGAGACGGGCCAGGGTTTCCAGAATATTGAGGCCGGAGGTCTCCCAGAAATCGTTTACCCGTGTCGGTTTGCCATGCTGAATCGTCAGCCAGCCATCGCGTGCCAGTCGCTGCAGCACCTCACGCAAGGTAGTGCGCGTTACCCCAATCAATTCAGAAAGCTCACGCTCAGCAGGAAGAATCGATCCGGGCGGAAAGCGACTGTTCCAGATGCTTTCAATAATATACTCTTCAGCAAATCCCGCTGGACTCTGAGCCTTTATAACCATAGCAATGTGTTCTCGTTGCTTTTCTCATCATGATGTGGACTCATCATACCAGACGCCCTATAGCGGATATAGCCTGCGTACTCATTAAACCGGGCGTAGTCGCATATTTCAGAATGGCTGACAATCTAATCTGCTGCGCAGAGACAACCGTCATCAGAACAGTTTTATGGGCTGAAACAACCTGTGTCCCCGAACAGCATAATGGCGTTCTGAATGCGTGGACTGTTCGCGCAGGATAGTTGCTGCCAGCCGTTTCACTGACTGCCTTATGCGACCCACTCTCTCCGCCTGACTGATTTCAATCGCCGTGCTGATGCGACCTCCGCGGAGATAGCCTCTGCAGATCCTCATTTAACCTGTTCTGGATCAGAATCAGGTCATGTTTGCACACGATTTTTCCTTGCGACTGGCTGGTTTGCAAACGCTTTTGGTTTACACTGCGTGGCATTAACGTTTACAGGGAATGCAATATGTTGCGATATCTGAATCAATGTTCACGGGGGCGTGGAGCCTGGTTATTACTGGCACTGACGGCGCTTGCACTGGAATTGACGGCACTCTTTTTTCAGCATGTGATGGGCCTGAAGCCCTGCGTAATGTGTATCTATGAGCGTAATGCCCTGTTTGGTGTGTTGGGTGCGGGTCTGGTGGGCGCAATTGCGCCTAAATCGTCGTTGCGTCTGGGCGCGCTGGCCTTGTGGATCTACAGTGCCTGGGAAGGACTGCGTCTCTCCTATGAACATACGATGATTCAGTTGCACCCTAACCCATTCACCACCTGTGATTTCGCCGCACGCTTCCCCAGCGGATTACCGCTGGATAAGTGGATGCCATCCGTGTTTCAGGCTACCGGTGATTGCGCTGATCGCAGCTGGACGTTCCTGACGCTCAGCATGCCACAGTGGATGATTGTGGTATTCGCCGGTTATCTGCTGGTTGCGGCGCTGGTACTGATTGCCCAGCCGCTAAAACCAAAACGTCGCGATCTCTTTAGTCGCTGAGATCAGGAAAGGCTGCCAATGGCAGCCTTTTTTTCATATCCCGACTCACGCGACGCGTTTAGCCGTTGCGATCGGGGCGATCGATAATGTGATCTTCCCAATCCCGCACTTCACTCTCGCGCACGGCAATATACCTTACAGAAATACGCTTCGCGTGCATGGCGGTTTTAGAACCGGCTCGCAGCGGATGCCAGGCGGGGAGATCTTTACCTTCACCCAGCAACCGGTATGCACAGGTACGCGGTAACCAGTTAAACGTGGTCAGATTTTCGCGCGTTAACTTGATGCAATCCTCTTCAAGTTCGAAGCGGCGCTCATAGTTGCGGCACTGGCAGGTTTTAATATTGAGCTGATTACAGGCGACATTGGTGAAGTAGATCTCATCGGTGTCTGCGTCCTGTAACTTGTTCAGGCAACACTGTCCACAACCATCACACAAGGATTCCCATTCCTCATCGCTCATTTGTGCCAGGCGTTTTTGTTGCCAGAAAGGGGTGTCTGTCATGATGATTTGTCCGGGTTGTGCCTAAACCGCACCTTATAAAGCCTATGCTGCGGTGATGCAAGTTTTTAGAGTACGCGCGTGCTGATGCCGTGACCCGCCAGGGAGACTTCCAGCTGATCACCCGAGCGCATCGGGCCCACCCCTTCTGGCGTACCGGTCAGAAT
The DNA here is from genome assembly GCF_041982285.1 of Pantoea sp. ANP04. Taxonomy (NCBI): domain Bacteria; kingdom Pseudomonadati; phylum Pseudomonadota; class Gammaproteobacteria; order Enterobacterales; family Erwiniaceae; genus Pantoea; species Pantoea sp. ANP04. The sequence goes on from NZ_JAUTYS010000010.1 coordinate 28,972, forward strand.
CACGTCGCCGGCGCGCAGGGTAAAGTAGTGGCTCATGTGTGCAATCAGCGGCAGGATTTTATGAATCATATCTTCGGTGTTACCGTGCTGCCGCACTTCACCATTCACCACCAGTTTCAGTTCGACATTCTGCGGATCGCCACTGAAGTCTGACACCGGGATAAAACCGGAAACCGGACAGGCGTTATCAAAACCTTTGGATTTTTCCCAGGGCTGGCCTGCTTTTTTCAGCCCGGACTGCAGATCACGCAATGTCAGGTCCAGCGCCACGCCATAACCTGCAATCGCTTTAGCCACATGTGCCTCCGTCGCCTGCTTCAGCGTCCCGCCAATCAGCACGGCCAGTTCGACCTCGTGATGAACTTCGCCAAATGCGTCGGGAATAGAGAGCGGCTGGCGTAAATCACACAGCGCTGTTTCCGGCTTGATAAAGATCACCGGCTCAGTCGGCGTTGCGCTGCCCATTTCTTTAATGTGTTTTGCGTAATTACTGCCCACGCAAACCACTTTACTGACCGGAAAATCTAACAGAGCGCCTTGCCAGTTACGATGCTGATACATGCTCATCCCCTGTTCAGGTTAGGTGTGATGCCAGCGCTGCTGGCGGGTTGATGTTTGCTTTTGTGTTGATCGAAATGCCAACCTCATGGCGTGATAATAAGATCCTTTTAACGGTCCGGGGGATGGAATTTGTCAAAAAGCGTAAATGGCGGCGCTGAGGTGCTGAATAATCGTACAAATCAGGCGAAAAAAATGGGCAGGAAATTTAGAAACGGGTGAAACAGATAAGCTGCGCCGTTAATTTTACGCAGCGTCGGGCAATATTATCCTGCCAGGATGACGCCGACAGGATTTATATTTACAGAAGAATCTGAGTTAAACTTTTTTATCAGCCTCTAAATGAATTTTTAGCAGACTTTCAATCGGCGGAGGAAGTTGCAAATAATAGCCCTGCTCACTCAACCCCTGCTTAACTTTATTGATATCTGCATTTGCCAGCCTGTCGCGGCCCGCCAGCTTTAGCACCATCGCCAACTGCGGCTTGCCAAACCCTTTCAGCAATTCTTCAGGAACGCGCGAGAAATCGTCCTTTTTTTCTACATAGAGATAAGTCTGGTCACGTAACGGGCTTCTGTAGATCACACAAAACATATTTTTTACTCGAATTAACCGGCGTTGAGGCTTGTCTGAATATAGCTGTAACTATAACATGCTTGCAGAACTTCGAATATTCACCGTTAGCGCTTCAGTGATGATTTTATCATCGGCTTGCTAACGGTAGTGAAAACAGGACTGAGTCGGGACAGATGTCGCAAACGCCAATCGAATTCAAAGGTAGCAGTTTCACCCTATCTGTCGTCCATTTGCACCACCATGACCCTGCGGTGATTCGTAAGGCACTTCAGGACAAGATTGATCAGGCTCCGGATTTCCTGAAAAACGCACCGGTTGTACTTAACGTCGCCACATTGAGTGCCGAGGTTAACTGGAAACAGTTGCAGCAGGCGATTCTCGCCACCGGTTTACGTATTGTCGGCGTAAGCGGCTGCAAAAATGACGCACTGAAACGCATGATATCCCGGGCAGGCCTGCCAGTTCTGGCAGAAGGCAAAGAGTCCAGACCGCGTGCAGAAGCGCCACCACCCGTGCCAGTTCCTGAACCGCTGCCGGTGGTCACCGAAACGGTGGCAACGAAAACACGCATCGTGAACACGCCGGTGCGTTCAGGCCAGCAGATTTATGCGCGTGACGCTGATTTGATTATCACCAGCAGCGTCAGCGCCGGCGCCGAACTGGTCGCCGATGGCAACATTCATATTTACGGCATGATGCGCGGTCGCGCACTGGCGGGTGCCAGTGGTGATCGCAATTGCCAGATTTTTTGTACCAACCTGGCCGCCGAGCTGGTCTCGATTGCCGGAGAGTACTGGATCATGGATCAGATCCCGCAAGAATTTTTTGGTAAAGCCGCGCGTCTGTGCCTGCAGGATGGCGCGCTGACTATCCAGACACTTAATTAGGCCCCTTTTCTTTTGTTAAGGAAATCAACATTTATGGCACGCATTATTGTAGTTACATCCGGTAAAGGGGGCGTTGGTAAGACCACGTCAAGCGCGGCCATCGCCACCGGTTTAGCGCAGAAAGGCAAAAAGACGGTCGTTATCGACTTTGATATCGGTCTGCGTAATCTGGATTTGATCATGGGTTGTGAACGCCGCGTGGTTTATGACTTCGTCAACGTTATCCAGGGCGATGCCACGCTGAACCAGGCGCTGATTCGCGACAAACGCACTGAGCAACTCTACATTCTGCCCGCCTCGCAGACCCGTGATAAAGATGCGCTGACTCGCGAAGGTGTTGAAAAAGTTCTGAACGACTTAGCCGCTATGGAATTCGATTTCATCGTCTGCGATTCACCGGCAGGGATTGAAACCGGTGCACTGATGGCGCTCTATTTTGCTGATGAAGCCATTATCACTACGAACCCGGAAGTCTCATCTGTGCGTGACTCCGACCGTATCCTCGGTATTATTTCGTCTAAATCGCGTCGTGCGGAAAACAGTCAGGATCCGGTGAAGGAGCATCTGCTGCTGACCCGCTATAACCCTGGCCGGGTTAACCGTGGCGATATGCTGAGCATGGAAGATGTGCTGGAGATTCTGCGCATTCCTCTGGTTGGCGTGATTCCTGAAGATCAATCGGTGTTACGTGCCTCTAACCAGGGTGAACCGGTGATTCTTGACGGCGAATCTGATGCTGGCAAAGCCTATGCCGATACCGTTGAACGGTTGCTCGGTGAAGTACGCCCCTTCCGCTTTATCGAAGAAGAGAAGAAGGGTTTCCTGAAACGCCTGTTCGGGGGATAAACCATGGCATTACTTGATTTCTTTTTATCCCGGAAGAAGAACACTGCCAACATAGCCAAGGAAAGGCTGCAGATTATCGTGGCAGAACGGAGAAGGGGCGACAGTGAGCCCCATTATCTTCCGCAACTTAAGCGCGACATTCTGGAAGTGATTTGCAGATATGTGAAGATCGATCCCGAAATGGTGACTGTGCAGCTCGATCAGAAAGGTGACGATATCTCGATTCTGGAGCTGAACGTAACGTTGCCGGAAACGGATGAAGTGACTAAATGACGCTGACGGTTTCCTGAATTTCCCCTGCGCTCTGGCAGGGGAAATTTTTACCGTTAACAACCCGCCAGAATCTCCTCAATGCCGGGTTTCAGCAGTTCGCCCCGCCATCCGGTCAGTAACTCCGGTTGACGTCCCTGTGGCTTAAGACCCCAGTGCTGGCTTAATACCTGATTAATCTGACGTCGTGACGCCAGTAATTCCTGACTGAACCCACTCTGCCCGCTGACCTGCTGCACCAGGGCTTTCATCGCTTTAAACACCTGCTTGTAATCAGGATGGTCGATCAGATTGCCCAGCGGAGCCGGCAGTTCACTTTCATCCAGCGCCTCTGCTTCGGCCACCAGCGCCACCAGCGTTTTACCGTGGAAACGGATTTCATGACCTGACAGTCCCAGATGATCCAGCTCACCCAGTGAACCTGGCATAAAGCGCGCGACTTTCCACAGGTGCTCTTCGCGCACAACAAAGTTAACCGCCATATCCTTTTCACGCGCCAGTTTCAGACGCCAGGCCGCCAGTCGCTGCAGCGCGGCCAGTTGACGCGGACGCAATTGCCAGGCATTGGTGATATCCCGCCAGGCTTCATCCGGCGAAAGGCTATCCAGACGACGCTGACAAAGATTGTCGCACTCACTGAGCGCCGCCGCCATGTTGCCGGCCTCTTCAGTGTTGATCATCAGCTGGCGCGCAATCGGCAGCAGATAGTGAACGTCTGCCGCCGCATATTCGCACTGACGCTGGGTCAGAGGGCGTGCCAGCCAGTCGGTGCGTGATTCACTTTTATCGAGTTCGACCTGCGTGAAATGCGCCACCATTGAGGCAAAGCCCCAGGAGAGCGGCTGGCCGGAGAAGGCTGCCAGAATCTGTGTATCGATCATCGGTGTCGGCAGCACGCCGAAACGGTGCAGGAAGACTTCCAGATCTTCACCTCCGGCATGGAGGAATTTGGTGACACGGGTGTCGGTAAGCAACGCAATAAAGGGTGACCAGTCACGGATATTCAGTGGGTCAATCAGCACCAATTGGTGATCGTCGAACAGCTGGATCAGGCCAAGCTGAGGATAGTAAGTACGGGTACGGACAAATTCGGTATCCAGTGCCACCGCCGCCTGCTGGCGCGCTTTCTGACACACGTCTGCCAGTTGATCATCCTGGTCGATAAGGGAATAGTTCACGTCTGATTTCCACCGCAGCTAACAACGCGCGGCGCTCCATGTTAAAAACAATAAAAACGCCGGACATGCCGGCGTTCAACCTCAATTTTGCCCGGATTCAGCTCGCGCCGGGTTTTACCTCGTCACGCAACTCGCGCCGCAGAATCTTGCCGACGTTGGTTTTGGGCAAATCATCACGAAACTCAATGATCTTCGGCACCTTGTAGCCGGTCAACTGACGGCGGCAGTGATCGAGCACGTCTTCTTTAGTCAGTGACGCGTCTTTTTTCACGATACAGACTTTTACGGCTTCGCCAGAAAGATCGCTCGGCACACCAATTGCCGCCGCTTCACGCACTTTAGGATGCTGCATCAGCACATCTTCGATTTCATTCGGATAGACATTAAAACCGGAGACCAGAATCATATCTTTTTTGCGGTCAACGATGCGGATAAAGCCTTCCTGATCAACGGTAACAATATCACCGCTGTGGAGCCAGCCATTTTTCAGCACTTCCGCTGTCGCTTCCGGATGCTGCCAGTAGCCCAGCATCACCTGGGGACCTTTGATGCAGAGCTCACCCGGCTCACCTGGCGGCACTTCGTTGCCATCGTCATCCAGAATCCGCACGTCTGTCGAGGGCACCGGCAGGCCGATACTGCCGGTATGACAGCTGATGTCATACGGATTGACTGACACCAGCGGCGAACATTCGGTCAGGCCATAGCCTTCCAGCAGATAGTGTCCGGTTAGCTTTTCCCAGCGTTCCGCCACCACTTTCTGCACAGCCATCCCGCCACCGGCCGAAAGACGCAGCGTTGAGAAATCGAGCTTATTGAACTGCTCATCGTTGAGCAGCGCATTGAACAGCGTGTTCACGCCAGTGATCGCGGTAAACGGAAATTTACCCAGCTCCTTAACGAAGCCAGGAATATCACGCGGATTCGTGATCAGCAGATTCTGACCGCCCAGCTCCAGGAAAAGCAGGCCATTCACTGTTAAAGCGAAAATGTGATAAAGCGGCAGCGCAGTGACGACAAACTCTTTACCGTCGCGCAGCACTTTACCGTAAGTCGCGCGGGTCTGCTCCAGGTTCGCCTGCATGTTGCGATGGGTCAGCATTGCCCCTTTGGCTACGCCGGTCGTGCCGCCGGTGTACTGCAGGAAAGCGAGATCGTCATTTGAGACGGTCGGACGCTGATAATTGAGTGTGGCACCCACGTCCAGAACATGACGAAAGGAGATGGCGCCAGGCAGATGATATTTAGGCACCAGCTTCTTCACATACTTGACGATAAAGTTAACCAGCGTCGCTTTTATGGGTGCCAGCTGATCGCCCATCCGCGTCAGAATGACATGACGCACCGCGGTTTCCGCCACCACTTTTTCCAGCGTGTGGGCAAAATTCGAGACGATGACGATGGCGCTGGCACCGCTGTCATTGAGCTGATGCCTGAGTTCACGTGGCGTATAGAGCGGGTTAACGTTGACCACCACCATGCCAGCGCGCAGCACACCAATCAGGGCCACCGGATACTGCAATAAGTTAGGCATCATCAGGGCCACGCGGTCACCCGCTTTCAGGCCCAGTTGCTGCTGGAGATAGGCGGCAAACGCGCGGCTCTTCTCCTCCAGCTGACGGTAACTCATCTTCTGACCCATGTTTATAAACGCGGGTTGATCAGCGTAGCGTTTTACGGCCTGCTCAAACAGATCCACCAGCGAGGTGTAACGATCTGCACTTATTTCGGCAGGCACATCTGCCGGGTAGCGTTTCAGCCAAACCTTATTCAAGGATTCACCCCGATAATTATGTTGTATTTCCATCGCTGCCTCAGCCAATCTGTTTTGTTAACAATATTTTAACTGATTGTACCAGTTTGCCTGGTTTGGCATGTTGAGGTTGCGAAGTGCATCACTAAATTTCGTGCAGCGAAAACAGGCAAATAAAAAGCCCGGCAGCGAGCACCGCAACCGGGCTGGATATCACCTTTTTCACCGTTACTCGGTCAGTATGGTTTGCACCTCAGTCGGCCCACTGTTAACCATACCCCAGTAAGGATTTGGGCCCCAGTAGCCGCCGCGATGACGAGTCGGACCATACCAGATCCAGGGATCCATTGGCTGAGGCGGTGCTGTTACCTGTTGCGCGAGACGCCAGCGCTGGTAACCTCGTACATCGATAACGGCAAATTTATAATCTGCCTCACCAATTTTGCCCTGCTCCGTTCCCTTCAGGGTACCCAGCACAGTGACATACTGGTTTCTGACATCCACTGGATCAACGAAGCCGTGGATATCGGCATAAATCCGCCCCACCGACGCCGCCCCCAGACGCGGTCTGGCGCTATCGTCCAGCGGCTGTGCAGCAATCTCAAGCCGGGTTTTGCCGTTCAGATTAGTGACATTCACGACCTTGCCGCCAAAGCGAGATTCCTGCCCGACGAAGATCGAAGGATCGCTCATGACCCGCAACAAATCCTGCTGCGGCTGAGGCGAGCTGCCCTGCAGTGTGTCGGGAATCGAGACACAACCGGTTAACGCCAGCACACAGGTCAGCAGCAGACCTGAAAGCCCTTTACCACACATTGACGACATAGACGTTCTCCCGTTAGGTAAAGACTTAGACTGGACGCATAACAATAAGTTGCGTGCATTTTACCGGCCAGGTAATTTTTTCCAGGCGACTTCATTGCGCAGATAAGTGGGCTCCGCCGTCTCCGGCAGCAGCGTATTCCCCTGCGCCAGAGCAAGTATCGCCAGCGGCAGCATATCCTGAGCGGCAGGCAGCGTGACCTCACTGGCAACCAGCGTCAGTTCATGTCCCTGCTGCAGGCCAGGATAAGCCTGCCAGCCGGTGCCAGCGGTCATCCATTCACCAGAGAGCGACTGCATGCGTGCCAGTGCCGCTTCCGGCGACAACACACTTTCGCTGGCTTCGCCCTGCCAGGCACCGTGCTCATCACGCTGATATTCGGCCCAATAGACTTCGCCCATCCGCGCGTCAATCGCCGTTAATACCCGGGTTGCCCCGTGAAGGCGCCATGCGCCTTCCGCCAGCGTCGCGAGGGTAGAAACCGCGATCATCGGCAGTGCTGCGCCCAGTGCAAGGCCCTGCGCAATGCCAATGCCAATGCGTACGCCAGTAAAACTGCCCGGGCCGCGACCAAAGGCGAGCGCGTCCAGTTCGGTCAGTTCCAGCTGCTGTGCCAGCAGGAGCTCTTCGACCAGCGGTAAAATACGCTGGGTATGATCACGCGGGGCGATCTCGAATCGGGCATCAATCTGTTGCTGATTCAGCAAGGCAGCTGAACAGGCTTCTGTCGCCGTATCCAGCGCTAAAATTCGGGCTGACATGACCACCTCAGAAGAAAGAAAACGGCGCGCATATTAGCATAAAATTATGCGTCTGGTTCGGGTTGCTGACGGATAAAGGCGATGGCACGATCAATGTCCCGGGTGCGCGGCGTAGGTGGCAGGCTGTTGAGAAACAACGCGCCATAAGGACGCGATACGAGGCGCTGATCGCAAATCACCAGCACACCCCGATCATCCGTATCACGGATCAACCGCCCCACCCCCTGCTTCAGCGTGATCACGGCATCCGGTAGCTGCACATCCGTGAAGGGATCGCCGCCACGAATCCGGCAATCTTCCATTCTGGCTTTTAACAGGGGATCTTCCGGCGAGGTGAACGGCAGTTTATCGATAATAACCAGCGACAACGCATCACCCCGCACATCAACCCCTTCCCAGAAACTGCTGGTCGCCACCAGCAGGGCGTTGCCTTTGTCGATGAACTGTTTCAGTAACTGACCTTTGCTGGTTTCACCCTGTACCAGCACAGGCAGGGTCATTGAGGCGCGAAATTCTGCCGCCAGTTCACGCATCATCAGGTGCGATGTGCAGAGGAAGAAACAGCGGCCTTTGTTGGCATCGATCAGCGGTTTCATCATCGCGGCCAGCTGGCGGGCGCCGCCGGGACGGTTAGGCTCAGGCAGATTGCGCGGCACGCAGAGCAGTGCCTGCTTCGCAAAATCAAACGGGCTATTCAGAATCAGGCTCTTTGCCGCATTCACACCCAGTCGTTCGGCGAAATGGGCCATTTTTTCATCCACCGCCAGGGTGGCCGAGGTGAAGATCCACGCCGCTTTACGGTTGTCCATCACTTCCCGGAATCGTTCAGCGACCGAGAGCGGCGTCAGCGCCAGAATAAAATGACGCGACGTACATTCATACCAGTAGCTGTAGCCCGGCTCGTTAATCGCCCGTAACCGTTTTAAGCGGGTACGGTAAAGCGCGGCGCGCTCAAAGGCGGCATCCAGCAGAGCTGAACGACCCAGCGAGAGTTTGATAACGTCGTAACAGAGCTCCAGCGCATCGTCCAGCAAGGTGAACATGCGCAGTATCTGGTTATCGCTCAGCAGTTCGCGTAAATTACCGCGATAACCCGGATCGCCTAATGACAGGCGGAAATCCTGTGCGCATTGCGCCAGTCGATCAGCTGATTTCTGCAGTTGCTGGGCATCACGCACTTCCGTGCGGTAGGCGGTAATAATATCTTTAGCCAGATCGAGTAACTGGCGGCTGGAGAGTTGCTGACCAAAATACTGGCTGGCGATATCGGGCAACTGATGGGCTTCATCGAAGATCATCACATCAGCCTCGGGAATCAATTCGCCAAAGCCCCCCTCTTTTACCACCAGGTCGGCAAGAAACAAATGGTGGTTAACGACCACCACATCAGCGTCCATGGCGCGCTTACGTGCCATGACCACAAAACACTCTTTATAGCGCGGACAATCCGTGCCCAGGCAGTTGTCGTTGGTGCTGGTCACCAGCGGCCAGATCGGGCTATCTTCGGTCACACCCGCACAGCTGCTGATGTCGCCATCTTTTGTCTGTGATGACCAACTGCGCAGCGTCACCAGATCGGTTAGCGCCTGCACGGTGAGCTCACCACCGGCCATCGACTGCTGTTCCATGCGTTCCAGGCAGAGATAGTTAGAGCGCCCTTTCAGCAAGGCCGTTTTCCCTTTGAACTTCAGTGCCTTAATCATGGTGGGCAGATCGCGGCCATAAAGCTGATCCTGCAGCGCTTTTGAGCCGGTGGAGACAATGACTTTTTTTCCGGCCCGCAAGGCGGGTGCCAGGTAAGCATAGGTTTTGCCGGTGCCGGTGCCGGCTTCAACCACCAGTTCACCCTGCTGTTTTACGGCTTCAGATACCGCCTGCGCCATCTCACGTTGTGCTTCACGCGGTTTAAAACCTGCGATCGCCAACGCCAGTGCGCCATCCACTGCAAAATCGTCTGCCACATACCCTCTCTAAGAACGGCAAAAACACTGTAATTATGTCAGTATTGGATAAACAAATCAAAATCGATAAATATCAACAGGTTGAGGTTTTAGCCGTTTCAGGTGCGGCGGTACGTGACCCGAAAGTACGATAAGAAAACCTGAAATTTTAGCGCTTCATTAAATACCCTGCTGAATAAGCTAATTAATAACAGGGACTTTATTCCATTCGCTTTTTAATCTGTAAGGCGATAAACCGCCGTGCATCCGCGCAGGAATCGCTAAAGGTTTTCATCGATGCGAATGTCAGTGAGACTAATGACTGAAGGATTTTATCCGGGCAGTTTATCTGAACAACCCGAGCGGTCAGAGGGTCATCACCAGGGTGTTGTTTAGCCAGATTCCAGCAACCCGGGTAAAGCTGAAAAGGCGCGGACAGAAGTGAGTCAATGAGACCGGTGTAGAAACCGCAAAACTGCGCGACTGACGGTTTTGCGGCGTGAGTCAGAATTCAGAAGAAATGGAGGTCGTCAGACAACCGTTTCAAACGCCTAAACATCCTTTTCTAAGGGATCGTTTTCCTCATCCTCTTCTTCATCTTCCGGATAGATCTCAGCATCATCTGGCAGCGGTTCATCGTAATCAGGACGTTCAGACATAATTACCTCCGGTGATAAATAGCAAGGCTGCTATTTCAACTGATCATAGTTAACACTCACTGGAGGCCGCACACTTTCCACCTGAAATGTGAACCAAACGTGAATTCACTGTAATGGACTGAAAACAGCCCAACCGCACCTTGCTAATGATGCAGGTACAGTGCACCCGCCAGCATGATGATGAACAGCACGGCAAAGGTAACAAATCCCTGCTTACTGCCTTTGGATAACCCCACAAATGCCGCGATAACAATAAACAGCAGCGTCAGAGCGCCAGCCATTACCCAAAAAAGATACTGCGTATTCGCCATGCTTTAATCCTCAACCTGTGGCGCAATCTCATGACTGATTTATAACATTTTTAAGCCGCCAGTTCCCCTAATTCCGTGTTTCTTATCCCCTGTCAGCGCTAACAGCAGGCGCGATTAAGGACACTTCATTGTCAGCGCAGTTAGCGCCACAGTGTGATGCAGTTATCAAATGCAAATGAACACATCAGGTAATCAAAAGGCAGGATTATAATGATTAAATCAGCTTACTGTTGGGATGTGGCACCCGTAGGCTGATGTGCTGAGACTGGCTTAACATTGCCCTTCAGGTGATGTTTCGCAGATGGCTAAACCCGACTGCCTGTTTCAGGCGGAGGTACATCATGAATTATGTCCGCATCGGATCTCTGGCTGGCGTACTGCTGCTCTGCGGCTGCCAGGCACCTACCCCTGATCAGGCTCGTCTGCAGCAACCCGTTTTCCAGGGCCAAAGCGCCCGCACCGTCCCTCAGCTCAGCGACTGTATTTATCGCGGCTGGTCCACCACCAGCGTCATTGCACGGGATAACACCACCCACACCCAGCCGAACGGCAGTGAGATCAGCGTCTTTACCTGGGAAGATTCTATTTTTGCGGATGTTTCGCCCCGCCGAAAAGGTGCTGATGTGAAATATTTCACCACCTTCCGGATGTCCCCGGACGTGATGGCAGACAGACAGGCGATTGTTGAGCGCTGCCTGTAAAGCGTAAGAGGTGACAGCGATATCAGGAGTGTGCCAGGCTAATGCGCAATTAACCAGGGAGAAACCGATGAGTATTACCCGCATTGACCCGGAACATCGTATGTCCGAAGCCGTCATTCATAACGACACAATCTATTACACCAGTGTGCCCGAAAATCTGGATGCCGACGCAGAAGCACAGACCGCCAATGCGCTGGCGGTGATTGACGCCATTCTGACCCGGCTCGGTAGCGATAAAAGCAAAATTCTGGATGCGACGCTGTTCCTGGTAGATAAAGCCGACTTCCCCGCCATGAACCGCGCCTGGGATGCCTGGGTTTCGCCGGGCAATGCGCCGGTGCGCTGTACGGTTCAGGCCGGTCTGCTAAATCCAAAATACAAGATCGAAATTAAAATCATTGCTGCACGTTAAACCTGCCGGGCGTTATTCCTCTTCGTTTTCGTCATCTTCGTCTTCGAATAACGCCCGAATACGTTCGCCCTTGTGATTTTCGCGGATTTCCTGCGCCACCTGGGCGATTGCTTCACCGCTCGATAGTCCGCCTGCCATCAGCGCCTGAATACGTTCGACGGCCTGTTGTTGTTGCTCATGAGAGAGAGCCGGTAATCCAATAAACATTTTTTACTCCTGCGTTGGGTCAGACAGTATCCCACGTGGAACTAACAGGTGCCAGTGAGGAAAAAATATGTCAGTCTGACCGCCTCTTAGCTTTCTGATTTGTCTGCCCGATGATTGTTGAAACCCTCACGCTTGATTATACCCCCGATGCGCTGACTCAGCGTTTCGCCACCCTTGCCCATCTGCCCTGGGCGATGCTGCTCTCCTCCGCGCAGGCCAGCCACAGTGACAACCGTTTTGATCTTCTGACCGCCGATCCCCGCGCCACCCTGGTGACCCGCGGCGCAATCACGACGCTCAGCGACCCAACCGGTACAACCGAATCAACCGCCGATCCCCTGTTGCTGGTGCAGCAACAGTGTGATGCGCTGGGCGTCACACCTGCATCCAGCGAGACGCTGCCGTTTCAGGGCGGTGCGCTGGGGCTGTTTGGTTATGACCTGGGCCGCCGGTTTGAGTCCCTGCCGCAGCGGGCTGCAGCCGATCTCACTACGCCTGACATGGCCACAGGAATCTATGACTGGGCATTGATTGCCGACCATCATCAGCAAACCCTGACGCTCGTGGCGTTGAGCAATGTTGAAGAACGTGCCGCCTGGCTGGCACAGTGGCCTGTACGCGAAACTGTACCCTTTTCGCTGACAAGCCGCTGGCGCTCTAATATGAGCTATGCCGAATACGCCGCGCGCTTTGCCGCCGTTCAGGCTTATATTCAGGCCGGTGACTGTTATCAGGTAAACCTGGCACAGCGTTTTCAGGCGGGTTATCAGGGTGATGAGTGGCAGGCATTCACTCTCCTCAATGCGGCTAACCGCGCACCCTTCAGCGCGTTTCTGCGGCTGCCTGACAGTGCAATTCTCAGCCTGTCGCCGGAACGCTTCCTGTCGCTGAATAACAAGCAGATTGAAACTCGCCCCATTAAAGGGACCCGACCACGCTGTGACGACCCGATTGCCGACGCACAACAGGCGGAGTCGTTGCGCCATGCGGAGAAAGATCGGGCTGAAAATCTGATGATTGTTGATTTGCTGCGCAACGATATTGGCCGTGTGGCGCGACCCGGTTCGGTTACGGTGCCAGAGCTGTTTGTGGTTGAACCCTTCCCCGCCGTGCATCACCTGGTGAGCACGGTGCGGGCGCAGCTACCTGACAGCCTGCAGGCCACTGATTTACTGCGCGCCTGTTTTCCTGGCGGCTCGATAACCGGTGCACCTAAGATTCGGGCAATGGAGATTATTGATGAGCTGGAACCGCAGCGCCGCAATGCCTGGTGCGGCAGCATCGGCTATATCAGCCTGTGTGGCCGGATGGATACCAGCATCACGATTCGCACGCTAATCGCCGAAGGCCAGCAACTCTACTGCTCTGCCGGTGGCGGATTGGTGGCTGACAGCGATCCGGAAGCGGAGTATCAGGAAACGCTCGATAAAGTCAGCCGGATCTTACCGACACTTGAGCAGGCAGGAGGTTCAGTTGGCACTGACGATTGATGTTTTTCGCAGCCGTTTTTTATTGCAGCAACCCGCCCGCAGCACCCAGCGTCTCTCAGGACGTCATGCTGCGGTGCTGGTGCCTATTGTGGCCCGTCCTGAGCCGGGTTTGTTGCTGACGCAGCGTTCGCAGGCCCTGCGCAAGCACGCCGGACAGGTCGCCTTTCCCGGCGGGATGCAGGATGACACCGACGCCTCACTGATCAACACAGCACTCCGTGAAGCGCAGGAAGAGGTCGGCATCGATCCGCAGCAGGTCGAGATACTGGGTGCGCTGCCTGCCGTCACCAGCAGCACCGGCTTCCAGGTCACGCCCGTGCTGGGCATTATTCCGGCCGATTTACGACTTACTCTTAACCCGGATGAGGTCAGCAGTGCTTTTGAGATGCCGCTGGCCGAAGCTCTGCAGCTAAGCCGCTACAGCGCGCTGGAGGTGCATCGGGCCGGTGTACGCCATCCGGTCTGGCTCTCGCGCTACCAGGATTATCTGGTGTGGGGCATGACCGCCGGAATCATCCGTTCATTGAGCACCCAGATCGCCTTCTGAAACCTTTTTGCCTGTTTTTTCACAGATGCTCGCCAGCGACCTGCCGGGCTGCGCTATAATTTTTTCTATCTTTTTAGATAAGTTTATTTCATGCGAAAAAGCGCTCTTTTCCGGTGCATGACTATTACTATGGGCGCCATAAACTGCCCCGGCAGACTGAGAATAATTGTGAGGAGTGTCACCTGTGATTAGTGTTTTCGACATGTTCAAAGTGGGCATCGGCCCATCGAGTTCGCATACTGTCGGCCCGATGAAAGCGGGTAAGCAGTTTGTGGATTTGCTGTGCGAACAGGAAAAGCTTCAGGAGGTGACCCGAATCGCCGTAGATGTCTATGGTTCTCTGTCTCTGACCGGCAAAGGCCATCATACGGATATCGCGATCATCATGGGTCTGGCGGGTGAATCGCCCGATACCGTGGATATTGATGCGATACCCGCGTTTATTAAAGATGTCGAACAGCGTGAGCGGCTGCTGCTGGCGAAAGGCGCGCATGAAGTCGATTTTCCGCGCGAAGGCGGCATGGTGTTCCGCAGCGAGAACCTCTCGCTGCATGAAAATGGTCTGCGTCTGCTGGCGTTTGCAGGTGACCTGCTGATTCTGTCGAAGACCTATTACTCCGTTGGCGGCGGTTTCATCGTTGATGAAGAGCACTTTGGGCAGTCGGCACTGGATGAAGTGTCAGTGCCATGGCCGTTTCATTCCGCTAAAGATCTGCTGGCGCACTGCCATGAGACCGGCCTCTCCCTCTCTGGCCTGGTGATGAAAAATGAGCTGGCGCTGCACAGCCGCGATGAGATCTATGCCTATTTCACCGATATCTGGCAGACGATGCAGGCCTGTATCGATCGCGGTCTGAATACCGAAGGTGTGTTGCCCGGACCGCTGCGCGTGCCACGTCGTGCTGCCTCACTGCGTCGCCTCCTGACCTCCTCCACTAAGCACTCCAGTGACCCGATGATTGTTATCGACTGGATTAATATGTATGCACTGGCCGTCAACGAAGAGAACGCCGCAGGAGGTCGTGTCGTCACCGCACCAACAAACGGTGCCTGTGGCATCGTGCCGGCGGTGCTGGCTTATTACGATCACTTTATCGAGCCGGTAACCCCCGATATTTTTCTGCGCTATTTCCTTGCCTCCGGCGCCATTGGCGTACTGTACAAAATGAACGCATCTATTTCCGGTGCTGAAGTGGGTTGCCAGGGTGAAGTGGGTGTGGCCTGCTCCATGGCGGCGGCCGGTCTGGCCGAGTTGCTGGGCGGCAGTCCTGAGCAAGTCTGCGTGGCCGCTGAAATTGGCATGGAGCACAACCTGGGACTAACCTGTGACCCGGTTGCCGGTCAGGTTCAGGTGCCCTGCATTGAGCGCAATGCGATCGCCTCAGTTAAAGCCATTAACGCGGCGCGAATGGCACTGCGTCGTACCAGCGAACCTCGCGTCTCGCTGGATAAGGTTATTGAGACGATGTATGAAACGGGCAAAGATATGAACGCTAAATACCGCGAAACCTCACGCGGCGGTCTGGCAATTAAAGTGCAGTGTGATTGAACGAAACGTTTAAATGTTTAAATAACGTTCAACTGTAATAAAATCCGCATCCTGCGCTATCTCAGCGCAGGTTTTAACGGTAGAGTGTTTTCCGCGCAACCGTCCGGCTTTCGTCGCTTTCCAGACCCGCTTTTCTGCATTTCGGCCTCAATATTGATCTGGCCGTGCCGATACTAACCCCGTAATTTTTTGCTTTATTCTGGCTTTTTGGGAAGGTGGATACTGATGTTTATGGCCCAGCAATTTGTTGGACAATTCAGACGCAAGCGTTTGCTCATAGCATTCTCAATCGCCATCGTGGTCATGATATTGACGCTGGCCTTTCGCTATTTTGAAGAAAAGTCACGTATTGAACGTCAGGCAATGGATTTCGCCAATAAAGCGATTATGCGGTTTGACCGGATGTTTTCGCCGCTGGAAGTTTCCGCGAATAATACGCTGGGCCTCGTGGGTGTACCCTGCAACAATGTTCGTTTTCCACTCATCGAAAAAATCTCTTCTCTGCAGACGCTCCGGGCGATTCTGCTGGTGGATAACGATGTACTTTACTGCTCCAGTGTTTATGGACCCCGCGCGATTCCTTTTAGCCAGACCTGGCCCGACCTTGCCTATAATGGCGAGCGTATGACCCTCTCAACCGATGATTATCTTCTCAAAGGCTCACCGATTTTAATGTTGTGGACGCCAAAAAGCCCGGATAACCGCTCAGGCATTTTGCAGGTAATTAACATCGAAATGATGAGCAATTATCTGCTGGAGCCGCAGTTACCCTGGGTTGAACGCGCCGTGTTTAACGTTAACGGACAGAGCCTGGAGTATGGTAATCCGTTGATCGAGTCGACAGTCGCTGCAGACGATGAGGTGAGCTATGAACAAGGCTCGCTGCGCTATCCATTCACGCTTACACTCTATGGCCCCTCTCCTACCCGATCGGCGCTGGCAACGCTTCCCTCACAGCTGCCGCTGGCAGTGCTGCTGAGCCTGCTTATGGGCTATATCGTCTGGCTGGCAACCGCAAATCGCATGAGCCTGAGCTGGCAAATCAGTTATGGCATTACCGCCCGCGAGTTTATGGTTTATTGCCAGCCACTGATCAATAGCAAAAGTGGTCAGTGCGACGGTATTGAGATACTGATGCGCTGGCATAATGCCCGTCAGGGCTGGATTGCACCGGATGTTTTTATTCCGCTGGCTGAGCGCCAGAATCTGATCAAGCCGCTGACGCGCTTTGTGCTGAATGAAGTGGTGAGTCAGCTACCGCTATTGCCCACGGATCCCGCCTTCCATATCGCTATCAACGTGGCTGCCAGTCATTTCCGGGACGGCGCAATTATTGAAGATCTGCAAAAGCTGTGGTGGCCCGCCTCGCCAGTGCCGACACTGATGGTGGAGCTCACCGAGCGGGATGCACTCCCGGTGGTGGATCAATCGGTCATTACGCAGCTGCATGATATCGGCGTTCAGCTGGCGATTGATGACTTCGGCACCGGTCATAGTTCACTCTCCTATCTGAAAGACCTGCAGCCCGACGTGCTGAAAATAGACAAAATTTTCACAGCAGCTATCGGCACTGACGCCATCAACGCGACGGTAACGGATATGGTGATTTCGCTGGCCCAGCGCCTGAACATCAGTCTGGTTGCTGAGGGCGTGGAAACGGCTGTGCAGGCGGCTTATCTGCGCGAACGCGGCGTGGATCATCTGCAGGGTTACTATTTTGCCCGTCCGATGCCGCTGCAGGATTTTCCGGCGTGGCTGT
Source organism: Pantoea sp. ANP04 (assembly GCF_041982285.1). NCBI lineage: Bacteria > Pseudomonadati > Pseudomonadota > Gammaproteobacteria > Enterobacterales > Erwiniaceae > Pantoea > Pantoea sp. ANP04. The sequence goes on from NZ_JAUTYS010000010.1 coordinate 46,199, forward strand.
TACTGCACCAGGCCGATACCCACAGATAAAAAAACAGCCGCGACGTTGAAGCAGCGGCTGTCGGGAAGATTTACCGCGGCCGGTTATGCCAGCCGCGCCTTAGCAACAACGTGAAGAATTAACCCTCTTCATCTTCGTCATGCGGTTTATCTTTGGTGACACGCACCAGATCGATGCGGTAGTCGGTCGCTTCGATGATCTGGAAGTGCAGCGGAGTGATATCAATTACATCGCCAGGCAGCGGTAACTGCCCTTTCTGCTCAATCAGCAGACCGGCCAGCGAGGCGTGGTCCTCTGTCGGATCGACCAGCTCATGGAAATCGAGCAGTTGCTGCAGCGAATGCAGATCGGTCCCGCCCTTAACTAACCAGCCATCACCGTCCGCCACAATATCAGGCGTTTCATCTTCATCCGGGAATTCACCCGCGATCGCTTCCAGCACGTCCAGTGGCGTGATCAAACCCTGGACCACACCAAACTCGTTGGTGACGATAACGAAGCTACCTTTGGCACGGCGCAGCACGCCAAGCAGGTTAATCGGATCCAGCGTCTCCGGCACCACAATGGTCGGGCTATTGGCCGCAAAGGTTGCCACATCCACGCCATGCTCCAGCGCCACCAGCAGCTCTTTAGCGCGCACTACGCCGACAATTTCGTCCAGCTCACCCCGGCAGACCGGAAACAGACTGTGGGGGGTATCAAGCAGCTGACCGCGAATCTCATCCACCGGACGATTCGCATCAACCCAGGAGATTTCACCGCGCGGCGTCATGATGCTGCGAATTGAACGTGACGCCAGGGTCAGTACGCCATTAATCATGTAACGTTCTTCATCTTTAAACGCTTCCTGCGGCATCGCTTCCGCCAGCGCAGCCTCTTCGCTGCTGCTGGTGTTGCTGTTACTGGCCATCTGGGCACGATTGCGGCCTCCCATCAGGCGCAGAATCGCCTCTGCGGTACGTTCACGCATCGGACGGTTGGACTGATGGCGGATAAAGTTTCGACGCGCAATCTGGTTAAACATCTCAATCAGAATTGAGAAGCCGATTGCCGCATAGAGATAACCTTTAGGAATATGGAAGCCGAAGCCTTCTGCTACCAGTGACAGACCGATCATTAACAGGAAGCTCAGACAGAGCACCACCACGGTCGGATGCGCGTTAACGAAGTTAGTTAACGGCTTAGACGCCAGCAGCATCACACCCATCGCAATCACCACAGCCGTCATCATCACCGGCAGGTGGTTGACCATACCTACAGCCGTAATCACAGCATCCAGCGAGAAGACCGCATCCAGCACCACAATCTGCGTCACGACTGCCCAGAAACTGGCATATCCCCGATTACCTGATCCGTCGAGCTGCCGGTTCTCCAGCCTCTCGTGCAACTCCATCGTCGCCTTAAATAACAGGAACAGACCACCCGCCAGCAGAATTAAATCACGACCCGCAAAGCTGAAACCGCCTACGCTGAAAAGAGGTGTTGTCAGCGTCACCATCCAGGAAATCAGTGACAGCAGGCCCAGACGCATAATCAGTGCCAGCGACAGGCCAATCAAACGGGCCTTGTCACGCTGCTTTGGCGGCAGTTTGTCGGCCAGAATGGCAATAAACACCAGGTTATCGATGCCGAGTACGATTTCCAGCACGATGAGCGTCAGTAAACCCGCCCAGATTGAGGGGTCGAATAAAAATTCCATTATTTATGACTCCAGAACAGGGAACAGATTGAGCCGGTGCGTATCAGCGCAGTGAAACGTGACATCCGGATGGTCGGTAAAGCGTTGAAAACGCCGCGAGGCGAAGGGTGACGCGCCAGCAGGCGCAAAGAACAGGTTAAGCGACGTCGGTGACGATCCATAAAGGTGGGCTGAAGCCCGTTACTCCTGAGTATTAAACAGAACGTTAATGTATCAGGTCGGTGATTTGCGTCAAAAAATTTTCTTATTTTTACAATCTGCAGAGCGGATGATCGGGCGCATAAAAAGGGTGACTCGCCTCTTCACAGGGTGAATAGCTGACAGACATCACATAATTTATTTTTTCGATCACTAAAATAAATCGCGACTTTATCGCCTTAACGTCATTAACCCATGTTTTTTCGACGCTAAACCGATTAATCGAATCACCCGGTTAAAACAATAACCAAAGCATGACTCAATACAGTTCATTGACTCAGATGAGCATCTCTAGCGAACGGAGGTAGCACGTGACCATTGCGATTGTAATTGGTACACACGGCTGGGCAGCGGAACAACTGCTGAAAACAGCAGAAATGCTGTTGGGCGAGCAGGACAATGTCGGCTGGATAGATTTTGTCCCTGGTGAAAATGCAGAAACGCTGATTGAAAAATATAATGCACGACTGGCAGAACTGGATACCAGCAAAGGGGTCCTGTTTTTAGTCGATACCTGGGGTGGCAGCCCGTTTAATGCGGCCAGCCGTATCGTCGTCGATAAGCCCCAGTATGAGGTCATCGCCGGGGTCAATATCCCGATGCTGGTCGAAACCCTGATGGCGCGCGATGACGATCCCGGATTTGACGAACTGGTCGCCGTCGCGGTCGAAACTGGCCGTGAAGGGGTTAAAGCCCTGAAAGCCAAAGAAGAAGCACCGGCACCGGCTGCGGTAAAACCGGCCGTTGCAGCGCAACCGGCTAAACCGATGGCACCTGGCGATCACATGAAAATCGGACTGACGCGCATAGATGACCGTCTGATTCATGGACAGGTCGCGACACGCTGGACGAAAGAGACCAACGTTCAACGCATTATCGTGGTCAGTGATGAAGTGGCCAACGACCACGTGCGTAAAACCCTGCTGACGCAGGTCGCCCCGCCCGGCGTGACAGCCCATGTGGTGGATGTCGATAAAATGGTGCGGGTGTGGAATAACCCGAAGTATGGTCAGGATCGCGTGATGCTGCTGTTTACCAATCCCACCGATGTTCTGCGCGTCGTGGAACAGGGTGTGGATATTAAAACGGTGAACATCGGCGGGATGGCATTTCGCCAGGGAAAAACCCAGGTGAATAATGCAATCTCGGTTGATGAAAAAGATATTGCCGCCTTCCGAAAACTCAACGAACGCAATATTGAACTGGAAGTGCGTAAAGTTTCCAGTGACCAGAAACTGAAAATGATGGATCTGATTGCGAAAGTTAACGCGTAACAGAAGCACTTCTGCGCCTGCGTTTCCGGGCTCGTCGTTATCCTGCTGAGGACAAGAAGTATGATGGAAATAACCTCGCTACAAATTATTTTAATTTTTATTGTCGCCTGCATTGCCGGTATGGGGTCGATTCTGGATGAGTTTCAGTTTCACCGACCGCTGGTGGCCTGTACTCTGATTGGTATCGTGCTGGGTGATATGAAAACCGGCATTATCATCGGTGGTACGCTGGAGATGATTGCACTGGGCTGGATGAACATCGGTGCCGCCGTGGCCCCTGATGCCGCCCTCGCCTCCATTATCTCGACCATCCTGGTGATCGCCGGCGGTCAGAGTGTGGGTGCCGGTATCGCGCTGGCCATTCCGCTGGCGGCGGCCGGACAGGTGCTGACCATTATCGTGCGTACCCTGACTGTGGCCTTCCAGCACGCAGCTGATAAAGCCGCCGAAAAAGGTAACCTCACGGCCATCTCCTGGATCCATGTCTCTGCCCTGTTGTTGCAGGCGATGCGTATCGCTATTCCGGCGCTGATTGTGGCGATTTCGGTCGGCACCAGTGCGGTTCACGCCCTGCTCAGTTCTATCCCTGAAGTCGTCACCAACGGTCTGAATATCGCGGGTGGCATGATTGTGGTCGTCGGTTACGCGATGGTCATCAACATGATGCGCGCAGGCTACCTGATGCCGTTCTTCTATCTCGGCTTCGTCACCGCGGCGTTTACCAACTTTAACCTGGTGGCGCTGGGCGTGATTGGCGTGGTCATGGCCGTGCTCTACATCCAGCTCAGCCCGAAATACAACCGTGTAGCAGGCGCACCCAATGGTGCAGCAACCGCAAACGATCTTGATAACGAACTCGATTAAGGAACAGGTGAGCACATGGTTGATATTACGAAAGTCGAAAAGAAACTGACAGCCGGAGATGTTCGCGCCGTCTTTATGCGCTCGAACCTGTTCCAGGGCTCATGGAACTTTGAACGTATGCAGGCGCTGGGCTTCTGCTTCTCTATGGTGCCGGTGATCCGCCGTCTCTATCCGGAGAACAATGATGAGCGTAAGCAGGCAATAAAGCGTCATCTGGAGTTCTTTAACACCCATCCTTATGTGGCCGCGCCGGTACTGGGCGTCACCATGGCGATGGAAGAGCAGCGTGCCAACGGCGCACCCATCGACGATGCGGCGATTAACGGCCTGAAAGTCGGCCTGATGGGACCGCTGGCCGGTGTCGGCGACCCGATCTTCTGGGGCACGGTACGTCCGGTGTTTGCCGCGCTGGGTGCCGGTATCGCAATGAGCGGCAGTCTGCTGGGGCCGTTGCTGTTCTTTGTGCTGTTTAACCTGGCGCGTCTGCTAACCCGCTACTACGGCGTGGCGTATGGCTATCGTAAAGGAATCGACATTGTCAGCGACATGGGCGGCGGTTTTCTGCAGAAGCTCACGGAGGGCGCCTCGATTCTGGGCCTGTTTGTCATGGGGGCGCTGGTCAACAAGTGGACGCACGTTAACATCCCGCTGGTCGTCTCGCGCATCACCGACTCCACTGGTAAAACCACCGTCACCACGGTTCAGTCGATCCTTGATCAACTGATGCCGGGCGTGGTGCCGCTGCTGCTGACCTTTGGCTGTATGTGGCTGTTGCGTCGTAAAGTGAACGCGCTGTGGATTATCGTCGGCTTCTTCGCCATCGGTATCTTTGGTTACTGGATCGGCCTGCTCGGTCTGTAATTTCACCCGGCCGGGAGCCTGCGCTCCCGGCTTTTAAGCGTGGTGAGCTGAGCCACAACCGGCTGAGCTCACCCTGTTTGAGGTAGATGTGATGTCTTTAACTGACGCGTTGATTGCGTGTTGTATCGCCGCCCTGATGGGGTTTGCCGTTTACCATGAGGCGATTCTGCCGCGTCGGCATGGCCCCACCCGCTTAAGGGTCACGCTGCGCAGGCAGCATAAACTCGACAGCCTGATTTTTATCGGTCTGCTGCTGATTTTGCTGTGGAACAACGTCAGTCATCACGGCCCGCAGCTCACCACCTCTCTGCTGATGATGCTGAGTTTTCTGGCGTTCTGGCTCTTCTGGCTGCGAAAACCTACGCTACTGATGAAGAATGATGGATTGTTTTACGCCGGTGTCTGGATCGATTACCGGCGGATTCAGGGGATGAATCTCTCTGAGGATGGCATTCTGGTGATTCAGCTTGAACAGCGTCGACTGCTGATCGCGGTGCAGCAACTCGACGATCTGGAGCGCATCTATAACACCCTGGTAGAAGCGCGTTAGTCGCGCTGCCACATCGTCAGGCTAAAGTCGGCATCGCAGCTGAACTGCTCGCTCTGCTGCAGCGTTTGCCAGACCTCCTCCCGCGCCCGCCAGGCGAATGGCGTCATCTGCAACAGGGTTGTCGCCGCTGCGCCGGTTAATGCCATCGGGTAACGCAGCGCCTGCTGTGTCACCTGCGTGAATCCGGGGTACGCTTTCTGCTCCGGCACATGCAACTGCACTTCGCGGTAAATCAGCGCTTTAAACTGTTGCAGATGATGCGGGCCAGGTGTGACCGTCAATACCAGGCCACCCGGCTTCAGCACGCGTGCCAGTTCTGCTTCATTGCAGGGGGCGTAGATGCGTACCACCGCATCCAGGGCCTGATCGGCAAAGGGTAAGCGCTGGCTGGAGGCGACGCAGAAGCGCACCGCAGGATAGCGCTTTGCCGCCAGACGGATTGCCATTCGGGCAACATCCAGCCCATAAATCTGTGCCTCTCCGCCTGCCGCCTCAGCCAGTGCGGCGGTGTAGTAGCCTTCGCCACAGCCTATATCAAGAATTTTGCACGCCGGCTGGGTCAGTGCCGGGCTGAGCAGGCTGACCACCTGATCACGAAGCGGTTGGTAGTAGCCTGCCTCAAGAAACGTCCGCCGTGCCTGCATCATCTCTGCACTGTCACCTGGCTCCCGTGAGCGTTTGTGCTGAACGGGCAGCAAATTGACGTAGCCTTCTTTCGCCTGATCAAACTGATGGCGATTTTCACAGCACCAGCTGCGGTTTGTGAAGGTCAGAGGTGAGTGGCAAAGAGGGCAAATCAGGGACATAAGGTGCTCCGGCATCAGATAACGCGGCGCAGTGTAACCTTATCGTTTACGCATCGGAAGCATAAAGAAAGCCCCGGCTGAGAAGCCAGGGCTTTGAGATTCCGTGTCAGGGTGCGACGCACCGAGGCGGAGTCGAATCAGATAGCAGTTACGTTAACTGCTGCCGGGCCTTTCTGGCCGTCCTGAATTTCGAACTCAACGCTCTGGCCTTCAGCCAGGGTTTTGAAACCATTGCCCTGGATAGCAGAGAAGTGTACGAACACATCTTTGCTGCCGTCAGCAGGGGTGATAAAACCAAAACCTTTAGACTCGTTGAACCACTTAACCTGACCTTTAATCTTTGCCATTTTGCAAATTCCTTTAGATGTTTATTTAGCCCGAAGGCTGTCATACAGAAAAACCAGAGACATTACTGCATGAGGCACTAATTAAGGTTCGGCAAGGAAGCGGTATTCAACGTCAACGTCTTTACTCGTACTTCTTTACTGAAGATGCCATGCATAAACAGAACTGTACCTCGTTTAACTCAGGAATTGTTATCACATATCCTAAAAATAATGGCAAGCCATTTTTAGGGGCTCAGAGAGCCTGTGCACATAATTGCCAAAAGGCTCACATTGCCTGTCAGGTGGGTTTACGCATGTCTGCACGAATAAGGCCCCTGCCCGGCCAGCGCGGTGCCACGTTGCGGCTGCCAGTATGAATTCGATGGATACCATAAGAAATTAATATTTCACAAATATGGCAATTGCAGAATGATAAAGCGAAGCGGTAACGGTTGAAGATATCAGAAATCTGACGTCAATCCTGTACACCGCTGTTTATTTTTGTACAAACAACATTTTTTTGCACCAAAACCATGAGTAACACATTAGCCTTGCGTCAAATAAAAGCATCGAAGACAATTTTTCTTATTAATAATTTAACTTTCGATTTGAAAAATTGATATCAGATAAAAAAGTACTGGCTTTTATTTATCCATCAGGGTTTAGGATAATTCCTGGGCGTCATTATTCAGCCTTCGGCTTTCACCTATTCGCCAGGGCGTGAAGCCGTCGTTTCGCTCGTTTGCCCGCAGCAGCGCATCTGCCAGTTCTTTTGGTGGCGCATCCAGTGACTCATCGGCCAGTTCGTACACACCCCAGTGGATCGGCAGCGTTAACGGCCTGCCGGCTGCCTGCCACAGCGCCACCGCCTGATCGGGATTCATATGCTGGCTTGCCATGAACCATTCAGGTGCATAGGCGCCAATCGGCAAAGCGGCCAGGTTGAACGGCCCCAGTCTGCCTGGAATGTCCAGCAGGCTGTCGCTATAACCGCTGTCGCCCGAAAACCAGAAACGTACGGAGGCAGACCGCACAACCCAGCCGCACCAGAGCGAACGGTTTCGATCGCGTAGCGTTCTCATGCTCCAGTGACGTGCCGGAACGGCATCAAAACAGAGGCCATTGACCGCAGTCTGCTGCCACCAGTCGAGCTGATGCACCTGTTTCACGCCCCGCGCCCTGCACCACTTAGCCAGACCCAGCGGCACAATAAAGGTTGCCTGAGGGAAACGCCGGACAATAGCTTTAACGGTCGTCCGATCAAGATGATCGTAATGGTTATGAGAAATCAGCACCACATCCAGACGCGGCAGATCAGCGATACTGAGCGGCGCAGGTGTTTTTCGCTGTGGTCCGGCAAATGAGAACGGCGAAGCGCGTGAGCCGAGTGCAGGATCGATCAGGATATATTGCTCGTTCAGCCGCAACAGCACGGCAGCATGCCCCAGCCACCAGATGCGATCGTCACTGCCGCGGATGTCGGCTGGCTGCCACCATTGATCGGTGAACGCCGCATAGCCCTGCTGTGGAGGATGCGGCAGCCCCTGAGCCTTACGCTCTCTGCGCCAGCGCTGCAGATCGCCTGGCTGGCGCTGCTCCGGTTCTGGACTACAGAACCCCTCGGGCGTATGGTGCGCTTTACTGCTGTCATACCACGGATTTTTCCAGGCCATCCTGCCTCTCTGCTGTGATTAACGTTCCGGAATTAACCGGATAAAGTCCCGTTTCTCCGCATCTTCATCGGTTTTTTTGACCTCGGAGACGGGCTGCATCTCAATCAGACGGCGCAGCAACTGGTTCTGTTTCTTCTGCTCTTCCAGCAACGACGCCAGTAAGTGAATTTGCTCTCCGGCGCGAACGCTGGCCCGGTTAACAAAGAACCAGGCAATAAACGCCACAATTAAAATAATGACCATCAGGCCATAACTGACCAGCGGTCCCGGATTTGCGGCTAACTCATTCATAACTGCCTCATAAAACAAAGTGAAAACGCCAACCCCCTATTCTACCTTTAGCCATCACAAAAGATAATGGGGATCACGTCAATGCAGATTTTGCCGTTTCAGTTATCTCTGATCGATCCTGCCTGAAAACCGAGGCATGCTGATATCATCATAACCGGCAGCACCAGGTTGTGCGCTGAGTTATCTTTCACAAGGAGACATAATGAAACTGTTGATTCGCACGATAGGCTTGCTAGCGGTGATCTGGCTGGCGATGCTGTTTACCGGCTATGGCGTATTAACCGGCAGCACTAAAAATGCAGCCGGACTTGGCCTGCAATGCAGTTATCTGACCGCTCGCGGCGTGATCAGCGCGCAGTATCTGCACACTGACAGTGGTGTAGTGGGCGTAACGGATTGCCCGTTGCTGAAGAAAAGCGGAGAAGTGATCGATAACTAGTAGAATGGCGGGCCGGATGGCCCGCTGTTTTCAGAACGGGTAGTCGTGATAGCCCATCTCTGATGAAAGCGTGCGCGCCGCACGATGCAGCATGGCCACGTAATCCTGACGGGCATCTTCTGAAAAACGAATGGTGGGAAAAGAGATACTGAGTCCCGCAATCACCACGCCAAATCGGTCGAATACCGGCACGGCGAGGCAGCGCAATCCCTCTTCCTGTTCTTCATTATCCTCACCATAACCCTGCGCTCTGACCTGATCCAGCGTCGTAATCAACGCCTCCGCGCTTAACAGCGTATTGGCCGTGCTACGTTTAAACTCCACATCCCGTAGAATCTCCTCCACTTCGCTTCGGTCGCGCCAGGCCAGCAGCACTTTACCGATCGCAGTGGTATGCAGCGGATTACGACGACCAATGCGTGAATACATACGCAGGTTATAGAGCGAGTCGATTTTGTGGATGTAGACAATACTGTCCTCTTCCAGCGCGCCCAGATGAATCGTCTCTTTGGTCAGACGCGACAACTCACGCATCTGCACATCCGCGCTGCGGATTAAATCAACGTTCTGTAATGCTTTTGCACCCAGCTCAAACAGCTTCAGCGTCAGTGAGTACTTCTCGCTCTCGCCTTCCTGCGTGACATAGCCCAGCGACTTCATGGTCTGCAGAAAACGGTAGACGGTGCTTTTTGACATCATGACGCGCTGCGCGAGCTCAGTAATACCATGATCGCGCTCTTCGCCCAGCGCCTGCAAAATGCCAAACACTTTAAGAACAGAAGAGACCGAATCAGGCTGTTTATCATTTTCACCAATGGACATCGCGCACCTTATTAAACCTGTTTCAAAAAAAATGGAACGGATAGTCAGTATAGAGTGAGGCGCAGCATGGCAGCAATGCTTTAACCCATGCGTCATATTTTAAGACAGTTTTTTATCCGTTCGATCGCTGCATTTCAGCGTTAATTTCATTAGCATGATGATATTCATCCTCTTTAGTAATTAACTTATGACTCTTTCTCCTCCGCAGGATGGATTACCAGGCCGTCAGCGCTATATGGCTATTGCCACAATCGCTATCGGGCTGACCATGGCGGTGCTGGATGGCGCGATTGCCAACGTCGCCCTGCCGACCATTTCGCGTGAACTCAATGCAAGCCCGGCGCAGTCAATCTGGATAGTGAATGCCTATCAGATTGCGATTATCGTCTCGCTGCTGTCGCTCTCGTTTCTGGGCGATATGCTGGGCTATCGGCGCGTCTACCAGGCCGGCCTGGCGCTGTTTATTGCCACCTCGCTGTTCTGCGCCTTCTCGACCACGCTAACCATGCTGACCTTTGCCCGCGTGCTGCAGGGGTTAGGTGGCGCCGCGCTGATGAGTGTGAACACTGCGTTGATACGCATTATTTATCCCCAGCGCTATCTGGGACGCGGCATGGCAATTAACTCGCTGGTGGTGGCGGTGTCGACCGCGGCAGGCCCGACAGTAGCGGCTGCGATTCTGTCAGTGGCGAGCTGGAAATGGCTGTTTCTGATTAACGTCCCGCTGGGTGCTATTGCATTGTGGCTGGCGCTGCGCACACTGCCCGATAATCCGCAAAAAGCCACCGCACAGAAATTTGATGTGCCCAGCGCGATCATGAATGCCCTGTTCTTTGGTCTGATCATCTCCGCATTGAGCGGTTTTGCGCAGGGTCAGAGTCATCTGCTGGTGCTGTCGGAGGTCGTTGTTCTGTTGGTGACAGGCTGGTTCTTTATTCGTCGTCAGTTAAACATGGCGGTGCCGCTGCTGCCGGTTGATCTGTTGCGTATCCCCATTTTCAGCCTGTCGATGGGCACGTCGGTCTGCTCCTTCTGCGCGCAGATGCTGGCGATGGTCTCACTGCCCTTCTTCCTGCAAAACGTCCTGCAGCGTGATGAGGTGGCAACCGGTTTACTTCTGACGCCCTGGCCGCTGGCGACCATGGTGTTTGCGCCAATAGCCGGCCGGCTGATTGAGCGGGTGCATGCCGGGCTGCTGGGAGGAATCGGGCTGGCGATGTTCGCCCTGGGGCTGTTCCTGCTCGCCTGGCTGCCAGCAAACCCTGGCGATGGTGATATTATCTGGCGCATGATGCTGTGCGGTGCCGGTTTTGGGCTGTTCCAGTCACCTAACAACCACACAATTGTCACCTCTGCTCCACGTAACCGCAGCGGCGCTGCCAGCGGCATGCTGGGTACCGCGCGCCTGCTGGGTCAGAGTATGGGTGCTGCGCTGGTTGCGCTGATGTTTAATCTGTTTGATGAGCGTGGCACGCACGTTTCGCTGCTGCTGGCGGGCAGCTTTGCCGCCGTGGCGGCGCTGGTGAGCGTGTCGCGCATGACGCAGACCCGCGCCTGATGGCAGCGAAAAAGCGAACGCCTTACAGCATGTGAACCGATTCGCTGTAAGGCCGGGTCTGCACAGGGAACCCTGACAAATCAAAAAGACGACTGTCATCCCAGACGGTCGTCCTGCACGATTACGCACCTCATCCCTGATGTGCGCCCATAAACGGGCCAACGCTTTGCGTTGTTTAAAAACGCTCCCGGCGTTTTTGTACAGGCGTCGGGACGTTATCCTCCTCTCTCTGGGTTCCCTGCTCTTTGAGCTAAGATACTGGAGCTAAGATATTGCTGTCTGATTCAATCTGATGCTGATTTCTAAAACAGAAAAGGCGACCCGCGGGTCGCCTTATTTGCTCGGCTTAGTGCTACTTCAGATACTGACCGCTGCGCAGTGCTTCAATACGCTTATCTAACGGCGGATGCGACATAAACAGCTCACTGAATGATTTGCCTTTGCCGTTGATGCAGAACGCCATCATGCTGCTCGGCTCCTGCGGTTCATAGCTGGTTTTCAGACGCTGTAACGCCGCAATCATCTTCTCACGACCAACCAGCTTCGCTGAACCGGCATCGGCATGGAACTCACGGTGACGGGAGAACCACATGGTAATGATGCTGGCGAGAATACCAAACACCAGTTCCAGCACCATCGACACCGCAAAGTAGACCAGCGGATTGCCGTTGCTGCTCTCCTCACCATCACGGTTGCCGGACATAAAGCCTGCCGCGATCTGCGCCAGAATGCGTGAAACGAAAATCACAAAGGTGTTCACCACGCCCTGGATTAGCGTCATGGTGATCATGTCGCCATTAGCGATGTGCGACACTTCGTGTGCCAGTACCGCTTCCGCTTCATCACGGCTCATGTTTTGCAGCAGACCGGTTGAGACAGCAACCAGTGAGGCGTTACGTCGTGCGCCGGTCGCAAAGGCGTTGATGTCAGGTGCGTGATAGATTGCGACCTGTGGCATCGCAATGCCCGCCTGCTGGGCCTGACGGCCAATAGTATCCACCAGCCAGCGCTCGGTTTCGTTGCGTGGCTGTTCAATCACTTCACCGCCAACCGATCGCAGCGCCATCCACTTCGACATCAGCAGTGAAACAAACGCACCGCCGAAGCCAAACAGGCCTGCCATGATCATCAGGCCCTGAACACTGCTTGACTGGATCCCTGTCAGGCTGAGAATCAGCCCGAATACCAACATCACAGCCAGGTTGGTCATCAGGAAAAGAGCAATACGCATCATTTTTGTTAATCTTCCTCAGTAGTTCACGCGCCTATACGCGGATCCATATCCTATGGGCATTGGGCTGCTTTTCAAGCAACCTTAACGTTTAAGTGCCTAAAAAGACATAACTTTACATTCTGACACGCCTGATGAGCAACCCAGCCTGCAGGCGGCTTCTCGCGCGCTAATCATTGGTTAATGGGAACTTTTACGGACGCAAAAAAAAGCACCGCTTAGCGGTGCTTTTTCTGGCAACAGCGGCTTATTTCGCCGCGGGTGCGTCTGGCTGGGATTTCTCCAGCTGGGCAAGATCATTTGCGATCTTCACCGTCTCGTCGAGATACGGATCCGGTTCTTTATAATCTTTCGGCAGCTCATCCAGGTTTTTCAGCGGTTTTTTGCCTTCTGCCTGATAGCGCGCGTTGATGCGCTCCAGTCGTGATGCATCATCTTCGTGGTTCTCTTTCTCGCGCTGAGCAAGATTAAGTGACACGATATTGCGCTTATCTTTCAGGGCATTGTAACGGGCAATGTCCTTCATGATGTACTGAAACTCGCGATCCTGTGCGATGCGATCAGCATGCTGCTTCGTCAGCTGCGCAACCAGCGGTTTAACATCACCGGTTTTGGTGTAGGTTGCCGCTTTGATGCTGTCCCACGGCAGTGCGTTATCCTCAAATTTCTCACCGGTTTCAGCCGCTTCTACGCCGGTTGGCATCAGCAGATCCGGCGTGACGCCTTTGCGCTGTGTACTGCCGCCGTTAATGCGATAGAACTTCTGGATGGTATAAGAAACGGAGCCTAACGCTGGCCACTCCGGACGCAGCATCTGATCATAGATGCGGTTCAGAGAGCGATACTGCTGAACGGTGCCTTTACCAAAGGTTGGCTCGCCAACAATCACTGCACGACCATAATCCTGCATCGCGGCAGCGAAGATCTCAGAGGCTGAGGCGCTGAAGCGATCGACCAGCACCACCAGCGGACCTTTATAGTAAACAACGCCGTCGTTATCGCTGTCTTCGCGCACCCGACCATTGTTGTCGCGAACCTGCACCACCGGACCACTCGGAATAAACAGGCCGGAAAGGGATACCGCTTCGGTCAGCGCTCCGCCGCCGTTGGTACGCAGGTCGATGACCACGCTGTCGACGTTCTGTTTCTGCAATTTCTGCAGCTGGACCTTCACGTCGTCGGTCAGACCGACATAGAAGCCAGGAATATCGAGCACGCCGACTTTCTGCTTGCCGACATTTTTAATGGTCAACTTCACCGCACGGTCTTCCAGACGGATTTTCTCACGCGTCAGCGTGACAGTACGGGTTTTCGTGCCCTTACCGGCTGGCAGAACTTCCAGGCGCACTTTGCTGCCTTTAGGCCCTTTGATTTTTGCAACAACATCATCAAGACGCCAGCCGATAACATCTTCCATTGGCTTGCCTGGCTGCCCGACACCCACAATGCGATCGCCAACGGTAATGGCTTTGCTTTTCGCTGCCGGACCGCCTGCCACCATTGAGTTGATCACGGTGTAGTCGTCATCCATCTGCAGAACCGCACCGATGCCTTCCAGAGAGAGGCTCATCTCCGTGTTGAACTGCTCGGTGTTACGCGGCGACAGATAGCTGGTGTGGGGATCGATTTCGCGGGCGAAAGCGTTCATCACCAGCTGGAAAACATCTTCACCGTTGCTCTGGGCCAGACGGCGGATCGCGAAGTTGTAACGCTTAGTCAGAACGTCGCGAATCTCATTGTCATCTTTACCGGCCAGCTTCAGGCTCAGCTGGTCATATTTAACCTTGGCATCCCAGAGCGCGTTTAGTTCAGCCTCATTTTTCGGCCATGGCGCTTTGGCGCGGTCAATGTCGATAGTGTCATTGCCGCTGAAATTCATCGGACGCGCCAGCACCGTCAGCGCATACTGATAGCGCTCAAAACGGCGCTTCTGCGCCAGATTATAAATATCGTAAAAAAGATCCAGCTTGCCACTGCGGAGCTCATCGCCCACGGTGGTTTTTTTGCTGGCAAACTGCGCCACATCCGATGCCAGCAGCACATTGTGGCTGTAGTCGAGCATGTTCAGATAGCGATCAAAAATTTTCGCTGAAAAGTTCTGATCCAGATCGAACTGGCGATAGTGGGAACGGGTAAAGCGCGACGTGACGCGCTCACTGACAGTGGGATCCTGCGGGTCTTCGTGAAGCTGGGGAATCTGGTCGGCGCGCGTAATGTTCTCTGCGCCGAAGGATGGGCCTGCTAATAGCAGGCCCGCAATAAGTCCAACTTTAAAAAGGGTGTTCATGCCGGGGTTAGCCTCCGTTTCAGAACTGCAAGTGTTCTGCGCGCACAATCATTGCCATGCCGGAAGCGAGCTGGACCCGAACGCCGTCTTTTGATACTTCAAGAACGGTAGCGTCCATCGCACTTTTGCCTGCTTTAACTTTAATACTCTGGCCGGGTTGCAAAGTTGAGGTATCAGTGATGGGTCGGGCTTCCTGCTCCGGACGTGGGGCTGGCTTGCGATGCTGTGAAGCGGTCGCACGCGGTGCTGCAGTGGTCTGCGGACGCGGTTTACGCGCAGCGTCACCTTCTGCAGGCTTACGAGCCGCGGGCTTGCGTGGACGACGCGGTGCTGCGCCCTCTTCGCTTTCACCGGCTTCACGACGTGCAGCGCGCTGCTGGTCACGCTGCGCCTGGACGCGGGCTTTCGCTTCTTCCAGCTGCTTGCGTGCATGCTCTACGTGTTGCTCATCCAGCACGCCACAGGCGTTGCCGTCGAGATCGACACGGATAGCACCGGCTTTAATGCCGTACAGATAACGCCAGCTTGACGTATAAAGACGCAGCGCGGAACGCAGCTGTGTTTTGCTCAGACCCATTTCGCCCTGAACACGCTCGACCAGATCCTGAAAGATACCGATTTTGAGCGGACGCGCTTCACCTTCAGCGCTAAAGCAGTGCGGAAAGCGCTCCGCCAGAAAAGTGATGACTTCTTTACTGCTATTCAACTTAGGTTGATTTTCCATGAAATTTCCTGATTACAACGGGTTTGCCGACCAGCGCAGGCATGAACAGGCGACATTATAATGACAACATCGCTAAATGCCATGTGATCCAGTCGATTAGCTGCGCGTCAGCTGCAGATATTTTTCTAAGTCGCTGTTCGCAAGCACTTCACAAAGCCCATCAGTCAGTGTGACCAGCCCCGATTCGTCTTCGCTGTCAAAGCGATTGTATGTCACGCTGTCGATGTCCAGCACGCCAACCACCGTGCCATTCACTTTCAGAGGAATCACAATCTCAGCATTGCTGGCAGCGTCACAGGCAATGTGGCCCGGGAAGGCATGCACATCGTCAACGCGTTGCACTTTTTCTTCTGCCAGCGCCGTGCCACACACACCTTTACCGACCGGAATGCGCACACAGGCAATTTTGCCCTGGAAAGGACCCAGCACCAGCGTATCGGCTTCCGTCAGCAGGTAGAAACCCGCCCAGTTCACGCCATCGAGACGTTCATACAGCAGCGCGCTGAAGTTTCCCATCGCGGCGAGGAACGCCGTTTCTCCCGCCAGTAAGGCGCGCATATCGCGATTCAAATCGGCGTAAAAGGCAGTTTTGTTCATTATCCAACCGTTACCAATGACATCTGTACAGGAGATACAGACCGTTCGTTAAAAATAAGTTTTAAATATCCAGAGCCACAAGGTGAATCATAGCGTTAGTTGCTATACCCTTAGCATTCTGTGGATCGAAGCGTGATGCCCGAGACAGGCACACAGACAATGTCTTAATGACCGATATCTGTTACTTCTGAAGAGCGAAGATTGCATCACCCTATGAAAATTCACGCTATCAGCCAGACATTGCCTCACGCACGTTATCAGCGTTGCCCGCAATGCGATACCCTTTTTTCCTTACCGGATGTGAAATCGCATCAGTCGGCTTATTGCCCGCGCTGTAACGCCGAGATTCTCAGTGGTCGGGACTGGTCAATGACTCGCCTTATGGCGATGGCCGCCACCATGATGGTATTGATGCCCTTTGCATTCTCATTGCCGCTGGTGGATATCCGGCTGCTTGGCATGCGCATCAATGCCAGCGTGCTGGAAGGCGTGATCCAGATGACCCAGCAGGGTGATGTACTGACCGCCTCAATGGTGGCGTTCTGCACCATTGGCGCACCGGTGACGCTGGTGGCCGGCATCTGTTATCTCGGCATTGGTCATCAGCTTGGTATGAACCTGCGACCGGTGCTGCTGATGCTGGAGAAGCTGAAAGAGTGGGTCATGCTCGATATCTATCTGATCGGCATCGCCGTGGCGTCGATTAAAGTGCAGGACTATGCGTCGCTGGAGATCGGTTACGGGCTGGCAGCTTACATTGCCCTGACGGTACTGAGCGTGCTCACGATGATCCACCTGAATATTGAGCAGCTGTGGGAGCATTTCTACCCGCAACGTCCCGGCAATATGGCCCGCAACGAGATGCAGGTCTGTCTGAACTGTCACAACACGGGCGTAGCCGATGAACGGGGCCGCTGCCCGCGTTGCCATACGCCGCTCGACTTCCGGCGCCGTCACAGCCTTCAGAAATCCTGGGCCGCACTGATCGCCTCGATTGTGCTGCTGATTCCTGCGAACCTGATGCCCATTTCCGTGGTTTATCTGAATGGTTCACGGCGTGAAGACACGATCTTTTCCGGCATCCTGGGGCTGGCTGAAGGCAACATTCCGGTGGCAGCAATTGTTTTTATCGCCAGTATTTTAGTGCCCTTTATCAAGGTGCTGGTGATGCTGACGCTGTTGCTCAGTATTCATTTTCGCTGTGAACAGGGGCTGAGAACCCGCATACGGTTACTGCGCTTTGTCACCTGGGTTGGCCGCTGGTCAATGCTCGATCTGTTTGTCATTTCGTTAACCATGTCGCTGGTCAACCGTGATCAGCTGCTGGCTTTTACCATGGGACCGGCGGCGCTGTTTTTTGGCGCGGCCGTCATCCTGACCATTATGTCTGTTGAGTGGCTGGACAGCCGCCTGCTCTGGGATGCACATGCAACAGGAAACGCCGACTACACCGACTAACGCCACGCTGCGCAATAAGCGTAAAATTTCGCCTTTCTGGTTGCTGCCGATCATTGCGATGCTCATCGCAGGCTGGCTGCTCTGGGCTAACTATCAGGAGCGCGGCACCACCATCACCATCAATTTCCAGACGGCGGATGGTATCGTGCCGGGCCGCACACCGATCCGGTATCAGGGTGTGGAAGTGGGCACCGTGCAGGGCATTAATCTCAGCGACGATTATCGCCGCATTCAGATTAAAGCCAGCATCAAAAGCGATATGCGCGACGCGCTGCGTGAAGACACGCAGTTCTGGCTGGTGACGCCTAAAGCCTCACTGGCAGGTGTGTCGGGGCTGGATGCGCTGGTCGGCGGTAACTATATCGGGATGATGCCAGGCAAAGGTAAACCCAGCGAGGCGTTTACCGCGCTGGATACTCAACCTAAATATCGCGTGAATACCGGCGAACTGATGATTCATCTGCATGCGCCGGATCTTGGCTCGCTCAATACCGGCTCGCTGGTCTATTACCGCAAAATTCCGGTTGGCCGTGTCTATGACTACAGCATTGATAATAAAGCTGATGGCGTGGCAATTGATGTACTGATTGACCGTCGCTTTATCAATCTGGTGAAGACCAACAGCCGCTTCTGGAATGTGTCGGGCGTCAATGCTGATGTCAGCCTGAGCGGTGCTAAAGTCCAGCTTGAGAGCCTGGCAGCGCTGGTGAATGGCGCGATTGCGTTTGACTCCCCACAAGGTTCGGAAACCGCCAAGGCTGAACAAAATTACCGGCTCTATCCCGATCTGGCACACAGTCAGCGTGGCGTTCAGATCACACTGGACCTGCCTGACGGAAAAAATCTCAAGGCAGACAGCACCCCGCTGATGTATCAGGGCCTGGAGGTCGGCACACTGACCAAACTGAACCTGCTGGATGGCGGCAAAGTCACCGGCGAGCTGACCATCGATCCTTCCGTGGTGGGTCTGATGCGCAGCGGCACCCGCATTGAGATGCACAGCCCGAAAATCAGCCTGACGGATACCAGCCTCAGCTCCCTGCTGACCGGCAACACGCTGGAACTGGTGCCTGGCGAAGGCGAGCCGCAACAGCACTTCACCGTGCTGCCATCCAGCGAGACCCTGCTGCAGAAACCTAACGTGCTGACGGTCAAACTCAGTGCACCGGAGAGTTATGGTATCGATCAGGGCCAGCCGCTGATGCTGCACGGTATGCAGATTGGCCAGGTGATATCACGTTCGCTGGATGAAAATGGCGTTAACTTCGTGGTGGCGGTTAATCCTGAAAATCGCGATCTGGTGCATGGCGACAGCAAATTTATCGTTAACAGCCGCCTTGATGTGAAGTTTGGCCTTGATGGCATGCAGGTGTTAGGCGCCAGCGCCCGTGAGTGGGTAGATGGCGGTATCCGGCTGGATCCGGGCAAAAAAGGTGAGCCGAAAAGTGCCTATCCGCTGTTCGCTGATGCTGAAAAAGCGGAAGAAGGCATCACAGGTGATGGCCCTTCTACAACGCTGACGCTGACCGCCAACAGCCTGCCTGACGTGCAGGCCGGTTCTGTCGTGCTTTATCGCAAGTATCAGGTGGGGGAAATTGTCAAAGTCACACCGCGCGCGGATGCCTTTGATATTGCGGTCCACATCCAGCCGGAATATCGCAAGCTACTGACCAGCGAGAGCGTGTTCTGGGCTGAGGGCGGCGCACGTGTGAGCCTTAACGGCAGCGGCCTGACGGTGCAGGCATCGCCGCTTAACCGTGCGCTGAAAGGCGCAATCAGCTTCGACAATATGAGTGGTGCGCAGTCGGCCAAAGGGGCAAAACGCGTGCTCTATCCGTCTGAGACGGCGGCACGCGCGGTGGGCAGTCAGATTACGCTGCACACCTACGACGCCAGTAAGCTCTCGGCCGGTATGCCGATTCGTTATCTGGGAATTAATGTCGGCCAGGTAGAGTCACTGTCGCTGAGCAAAGATAACAACCAGGTCGTAGCGAAAGCGGTGCTCTATCCGGAGTATGTGAATGATTTCGCCCGTCTCGGCAGCCGTTTCTCCGTGGTTTCACCGGAGATTTCCGCCACCGGAGTGAATCATCTGGAAACCCTGTTGCAGCCTTACGTTAACGTGGATCCAGGCAAAGGCGGTGCGGTGCGCACCTTCGAGCTGCAGGAGAGCACGATCACCGATTCACGTTACCTGAATGGCCTGAACATTTATGTTGATGCCACGGAGGCAGGCTCGCTGTCGCTGGGCACGCCGGTGCTGTTCCGCGGTGTCGAAGTGGGTACGGTGACCGGCACCTCGCTGGGTACGATGGCAGATCGCGTGCAGATCGCCCTGCGCATCAGTAAGAAGTACCAGCATCTGGTGCGTAATAACTCGGTGTTCTGGCAGGCGTCCGGTTACAACCTCGACTTCGGCCTGGTGGGCGGCGTGGTGAAAACCGGTACCTTCCAGCAGTTTATTCGCGGTGGCATTCAGTTTGCGACGCCGCCGACGGTGCCGCTGGCACCGCAGGCGAATCCGGATAAACACTTCCTGCTGCAGGATGAAGCGCCGAAAGAGTGGCGTAACTGGGGAACGGCGATTCCGTCTCCGCGTTAATTGAGTCTGAACGGGCCGCTTCTTTCAGACGGCTCAAAACGTAAAGCGATGGGAGTATACGCCTGTAGCAAAGCATCGCGGCCCAGGGATGGGCCGCGCTGAGCATGCCAGGGATGCCCGGCCCTCGCCGTCCCTGGCGCGGGACGCTTTCCTCTTCTGCCCGTGTTCCCTGCGCGTTGAGTTTATCCGTTGCGGCCAGATTCACCCTGATTTGGGTTTATCAGCAGCCTCAAACGGGCAGCAAGGCTACCCGTTTCCTTTCCGCATGATACACTGCCGCCTTTGCCTTAACTGGAATGTGCCCGTGTCCGAAGCTTCTTCGTTTTTCCCCGCCGATTTTCTCTCGTTAATGCGTCAGAGCCTGCCCGATGAGGGGAGCTTCGCGCAATTTATTGCGTACAGTCAGCAACCCCTGCGCCGCAGTATTCGCGTCAATACCCTGAAGATAAGCGTGGCCGATTTCCTGAGCCAGACTGCAGGTTATGGCTGGCAGCTGACGCCCGTGCCGTGGTGCGAAGAGGGATTCTGGATCAGCCGGGAAGATGAGAGCCTGCCGCTGGGCAGCGTCGCTGAGCACCTCAGCGGCCTGTTCTACATTCAGGAAGCCAGCTCCATGCTGCCGGTAACCGCCCTGTTTGACACTCAGCCAGAGGTCAGCGCGGTGATGGATATGGCGGCGGCGCCGGGTTCTAAAACCACCCAGATCGCTGCGCGGATGGGCAATCAGGGCGTTATCCTGGCAAACGAATTCTCCTCCAGCCGGGTAAAAGTGCTGCACGCCAACATCAGCCGCTGCGGCGTCAGCAACAGTGCCTTAACGCACTTTGACGCGCGGGTATTTGGCCCAGCATTGCCGGAACAGTTCGACGCCATCCTGCTCGACGCGCCCTGCTCCGGCGAAGGGGTGATTCGCAAAGATGCTGACGCGCTGAAAAACTGGTCGCTGGCCAGCACAGAAGCGATCGCCGATACTCAGCGCGATCTGCTCGACAGCGCCTTTCACGCACTCAAAGCGGGCGGCACGCTGGTTTACTCGACCTGTACCCTGAACCAGATTGAGAATCAGCAGGTGATTGACTGGCTGTTGCAGCGCTACCCGGATGCAGTTGAGGTCGTGCCGCTGGAGGGGCTGTTTAGCGGTGCCGAAAAGGCCGCGACGCCAGAAGGTTATCTGCATGTCTTCCCGCAGATGTTCGACAGCGAAGGTTTCTTCGTGGCCCGTCTGCGTAAAACCGCATCGGTCGAGCCCCTTCCAGTGCCAGGTTATAAAGTCGGTAAGCTGCCCTTCTCTCACCTTAGCCGCAAACTGGAAAGTGAGATCGCGCAGGCCGCCGCGGCCGTCTCTATAAGATGGGATGACTCACTGGAGCTGTGGCAGCGTGATAAAGAGATCTGGCTATTCCCTAAAGCCGTCACCCCGCTGCTTGGCAAAGTGCGGTTTTCACGCATTGGCCTGAAGCTGGCAGAAACGTTTGCCAAAGGCTATCGCTGGCAACATGAAGCGGTGATTGCACTGGCGCAGCCCGATACGACGCAGACCTTTGAGCTAACGGCGGCAGAGGCGGAAGAGTGGTATCGCGGCCGGGATATCTATCCGGAAACCGCACCCGCAAACAACGAGATGATTGTGACGTATCAGCACCAGCCGCTGGGGCTGGCAAAGAAAGTCGGTACCCGCATCAAGAACAGCTACCCACGTGAACTGGTTCGCGACGGACGCCTGTTCCGGTAACTCATTTTAGTCGCAGCAGGGTCAGATGATTGCCAAACACTGCACCGGTATCGATATAGTGCAGATTGGCAATCGTCAGCGATTGTTTTAGTGGCGTGTGCCCAAAGTAAAAGGCGTCCGCGCCACGGATGCCTGCCTGTTCACCTGACTCAATACCCTCCAGCCGCTGACGGCTCCAGACCACCTGTTGCCAGTCGAGTGGCTTATTGAGCGCGTATTCCTGAGCAGGATAATCCGCATGAGCAATGACAATAATGCGCTCGCCGAGTTGCAGATGAAGGATCAGCGGCAGCTCGCGGCAGCGGCGCAGCGCGTGACGTGCCGCGATCAGCGCCGCGCCACGCAGACGAAAAAACCAGTCTCCCCCGTTCATCTGCCAGAGCGCCATCTCCTGGCCCTGCAACGCCGACAGCGCCATTTCCTCATGATTTCCCCGTACGCAGCGAAACCAGGGTTCCTGCAGCAGCGCCAGACAACCCAGACTGTCCGGCCCGCGATCGATAATGTCGCCAACCGAAATCAGTAAGTCCTGCTGCGGATCAAACTTATGCTGCTCCAGCAATAGATCCAGTTCGCGACGGCAACCATGCAGATCGCCAACGACCCAGATCCGCCGCCACTTCGCGCCATTCAGGACGTGGTAACACATCGCTGCCCCCGCCTCTCTGCTGAAAATATCCCCAAAGTATAGTCAGAGCTCAACCTGAACCGGCATGGGGAAAAGGAAAGCTGAGTGCAAAGGAAGCAGGCAGAGAGTGTAAGGCTATTGGGGGAAGAGAAATTTATGGCGGGTGAAAAGTGCGTCCCTTCCGGCGCTTATCTCCGGCACTCAGTTAAGGTGGTAGCTCTGTAAGGGACGTAATTTATGATAACGACATCAGAGACGACAGGCTATTCTGTCCGAAACATTTTCGTTGTCATTTGAGATCAACTGCGCAGTTTAGCCGGGTATTTTTGCAACTTCTCTGCCGGACGCACCGGACGGCGCACCAGTTCGCCGCTGCAGTTGGGACAAATATGCGCGAGATGCTCATCGCAGTCAGCGCAGAATGTGCATTCAAACGAGCAGATGCGAGCCGCCAGAGAGGATGGCGGAAGATCAACATCGCAGCGTTCACAGTTGGGGCGAAGTTCCAGCATAGAGTGACTCCTGAAGAAGTGTATCCGTCAGCATCGCGTTTACTGGCCCGGATGTCGAGCCAGTAAACGGACAGGTGTGCGCCAGATCCGGACATCCTGCTTAAACCGTACAGACAGCGGCGAGCGTCGCAATGCCATGCGGGCGCTATTTATTTTGCTGATTCTCAGGGATATCATCCGTCAAATTTTCTTCGACCCTCGTGTCTTCGTCACTTTCGCGTTCATCTTCCGGCTCCTGACCGCCCATTGACGCATGAATCACCTCCTCTTCCAGCGTTGGGATCAGCGCAGCACCCAGTGGCGAGGTCGCCAGACTGTCAGGCATCACCACGTGCGGCAGCGGCACTTCGGTCGTCGGAAGCGGGCCAGGCGCTCGGACAAAGCTCAGTCCGCCGATCACCAGCGCGCAGAGCATAAAGAAGAGATAGAGCATATTGCTGCCGAGCGGCTCCATCAGCGCGCCCACCACCAGCGGCCCGATACTGGCGCCGATACCAAACGCCATCAGCAGACAGGCGGTTAACGAGACACGACGCTCGGGGGCAACCTGATCGTTGGCCAGCGCCACCTGCAACGGATAGAGCGCAAACTGCATCATGCTGGCAGCAAAGGCGATGCCGATCATCCAGTGGAAGGTCAGGTGCGGCAACACCACCAGCGGCACACAGGCTACGGCAAACAGGATGGCAATGATAAACAGCAGTCGCTGACGATCGAAGCGGTCAGAAAGCCAGCTCAGCGGAAATTGCGATACCAGACCGGCAAAAATCGTCAGACTCATAAAATAGCCGGTCTGGCTGGTAGTAAATCCCTTACTGCTGCCGTAGACCGGTGCCAGGCCGTAGAACGCGCCAATGGCCATACCGGTCACCAGTGTGGTGCCGAGAAGTTTGGGGATCGCATGGATAAAGTAGCCCAGCTCCATCGGCGCAGGTGTCATCGGCCTGACGTGAGTGCGGGTCGTCAGCGCAATTGGCACCAGACAGAGTGCGAAACAGAGTGCCACAATCAGCAGGGTGCTGACGCCAAAGCCCGATTGCAGGCTCAGTATCACCTGTCCGCCACTGAGTCCAAGATAAGTGGCGACCATGTATAAGCCGAAAATCATGCCGCGCTGGGATGATTCCGCCTGATCGTTAAGCCAGCTCTCCAGCACCATGTACTGACACATCATGCAGAGCCCGATAATCAGACGCAGAAAGACCCACAACGGAATAAAGTCGGTGAGCCCGTGACCAACCACAGACGCGGTAATGATCCCGGCACAGGCCACGTAGGCGCGTATATGGCCGACGCGGGCTATCAGGTTGTGCCCCACTTTGCCGCCGATCACCAGTCCGATGTAGTTGGCCGCAATGATTGAGCCAATCAGCGCGCCGTTGACATGCTCGCTGGCCAGCCGTAATGAGACATAGGTGGTCAGCAAACCGGAACCGAGCAGCATCAGCAACGTGGTCGTGTAAAGCGGCAGAAACGTACTGAATATTTTTCCCATCATGACTCCCTGTCTGTGCTTTTCTGGCATCAGGCCAGAAAGCCCTAAAGATAGTCGATTTCGTCAGGTGAAGACGGTTAGTTCAGGACGACGGTAGCGAAAAAAAAGCCCGCCAGCAATTGCTCACTGACGGGCCCTGATTCAGACGCTCGGGAAGCTGATGTTGCTGCCCGGTGCTTCACGGTTGAGATGGATGAAGTTCAGGTGTCGCTCATACTGATCCAGTATGTCGATAATTACCTGCTCTTTGCTGTAATCCATCAAGTCGTTGCCCTGGCTGCCCTCCATCAGGAAAGTTTCCAGGCGGTAGTAGGTCGACTTACCGCTCCGGGCGCGATAGGTAAAGCCCGGGATCGAATATTGCTGCGGCCAGACCTGATAGATAAAGTCCTGCTCTTCGCCCAGATGAACGCGCAGATCCAGATAGCCAATCGGGTTAGCCTCATCTGCCTCAACGCTTTCCAGCGTCACGCGGCCATCACGCAACTCCAGCTCCTTCGCCACCTCCTGCATCGCCGGATAAATGGTCTTTTCCATCATCTGCTGGGTGTAGCGCGAGCCAGGATAGTTCATCAGACGCGACAGGCGTTTCTTCCAGGTCAGACGATCGGTGGCATGCGCCAGATAAGGCGCAGTGTCGCGCGTGGCGCTGGCCCGACGGTGGTCTTCAATCTTCAGAGATTTAAACAGCCCGGCCATCACAAAGAAGATAACAAAGCTGAACGGCAGCCCCATGATCACCGTGGTGTTCTGCAAGGCAGTGATACCGTTGGTCATCAGCATGCTCAGGGTCAGTACCCCAATCGCCACGGACCAGAAGATGCGCAGCCAGTTCGGTGCATCGCTATTGATGTCTTTCAGGCGTGAGGTGAAGTTACCCAGTACCAGCGAACCGGAATCCGCCGAGGTCACATAGAACAGCATACCGGTGATGGTGGCGATCGATGCGCTGAGTTTAAACGCCGGATATTGCGCCAGCAGGCTATAGAAGCCGCGTTCTGCATGATTCATCACTTCCTGCGCAAACTCGGTATTGCCATGAATGATCTGATACAGCGCGGCATTACCGAACACAGAGAGCCACAGCAGCGTAAAGGTGAAAGGAATAATCAGCGTGCCCAGTACGAATTCACGGATGGTACGACCGCGTGAGATACGTGCCAGGAACAGGCCGACAAATGGCGACCAGGCCACCCACCACGCCCAGAAGAAGAGCGTCCAGCTGTTCATCCATTGGGTCGGACGATCAAAGGCAAAGGTATTAAGCGTCATGCCCATAAAGCGGTTGATGTAATCGCCGACGTTCAGTACCAGCGCATTCAGCAGGAACTCGGTGTTGCCAAAGAACAACACAAACAGAATCAGCCCCAGAGCCATGATCACGTTGAGCTCAGAGAGAAAACGAATTCCTTTATCGACGCCTGATGTGACAGAGATTGTAGCGATCACGACGGAAAGGACTATCAGCGCAGCCTGTGCGGTAAGGCCTTCCGGAATATCAAACAGCACTTTCAGGCCGTAGTTCAGCTGTACGACCCCTATCCCTAATGTGGTGGCGATACCAAAAATGGTGCCGACCACGGCTGCGATATCCACCGTGTGACCAATCGGGCCATAGATGCGTTTACCAAAAATAGGATAGAGCGCCGAACGGATAGTCAGTGGCAGATTATAACGATAGCTGAAGTAGCCCAGTGCGATGCCCATCAGTGCATACATCGACCAGCCGGTCAGTCCGTAGTGGAACAGCGTCCAGACCATCGCCTGACGGGCCGCTTCAAGGGTCTGCCCTGCGCCCTCCGGTGGCTGCATGTACTGCGTCACCGGTTCAGCGACCGAGAAGAACATCAGGTCGATGCCGATCCCGGCGGCAAACAGCATGGCAGACCAGCTGAGCACGCTGAACTCGGGTTTGGAGTGCTCAGGCCCGAGCTTGATCGAGCCAAAGCGTGAGCAGGCCATGTAGAGCACAAACACGATATAGAGCGTGGCAGCCAGCATGTAGTACCAGCCAAAGGTGGCGGAGACCCAGTTTACCGCCTTGAGGATCCAGCTCGCGGCCAGTTCACTGTAGAGAATCGTCACAAGTGAAAACGTCAGAATCAATCCGGCAGAGGTATAAAATACAACGGGATTGAGTCTGTCTTTTTCACCGGCAGGTGGATTATTCATCGATTACCTCTGGTTAATGTCCTGAAAATACGCAATGGATACGTTGTGCCGCCCCCGGACTACGGGCCGTGCGGCTATGTTTCTATCTGTGACTTCCTGTTAGAGCGTGCAGCAAGCCAGCCTATTTTAGCACTCATTGCCGTTTCGCTTTTGCTACATTTTGAGAACAGCATCCTAACAAAGTTTCTTTTTATATTGAACGTGCAATCAAAAAAAGTTTAAATAGGGGCTCGATTTGAGGGTGGAGCTGGAGCAATGCCAAAGGTAGGGATGCAGCCGATACGACGTCGGCAACTGATTGATGCGACCCTGAGCACGATTAATGAAGTAGGGATTAATGATGCCACTATCGCCCAGATCGCCCGTCGGGCGGGTGTGTCCACCGGCATCATCAGTCACTATTTCAAAGATAAGAACGGTTTGCTGGAAGCAACAATGCGTGATGTCACGCGCCAGCTCCGTGAGGCAGTACTGTCGCGGTTACAACCGCTTCGCGATGCACCGGCAGAAGAGCGCCTGCGTGCCATCGTTGACGGGAATTTTGATGAAACTCAGGTGCACACGGCAGTGATGAAAGCCTGGCTCGACTTCTGGTCGAGCAGCATGCATCAACCCCAGCTCAACCGCCTGGAGCGGGTCAGCAGCAGGCGACTCTACTCTACGCTGGTGGTCGAGTTCCGGCGTGAACTGCCACTGGAAAAGGCACGACTGGCCGCACATGGTCTGGCCGCCCTGATAGATGGTCTCTGGCTCCGCGCCGCGCTGAGTGGAAAGCCCTTCAGCCCGGTCATCGCCCGTACACTGACCACCCAATTCATCCGTCAGCAACTGGCTGGCGAGCACGAATAACGGAAGGAGAAAACATGTCCCGATTTACCGAGCAGAAACTCTACATTGATGGCGCTTATGTTGCCGCAGCGTCTGGCGAAACATTCCAGACGATTAATCCGGTCAACGGCGAAGTGCTGGCAGAGGTTCATGCCGCCGGCCAGGAAGATGTCAATCGCGCCGTTGCTGCCGCCAGAAAAGGCCAGAAAGTCTGGGCCGCGATGACCGCCATGGAGCGTTCGCGCATCCTGCGTCGCGCTGTTGATATTCTGCGTGAGCGGAATGATGCGCTGGCTGAGCTGGAAATGCTCGACACCGGTAAGCCTTACAGCGAAACCTCAGCGGTCGATATCGTCACCGGTGCAGACGTGCTGGAGTATTACGCAGGGCTCGTTCCGGCGCTGGAAGGTCAGCAGATCCCCCTGCGTGAAACCTCTTTCGTCTATACACGCCGCGAACCGCTGGGCGTAGTCGCCGGTATCGGTGCCTGGAACTACCCGATTCAGATCGCCCTGTGGAAATCAGCCCCAGCGCTGGCTGCGGGTAACGCAATGATTTTCAAACCCAGCGAAGTGACGCCGCTTACTGCCCTGAAGCTGGCTGAAATCTACACCGAAGCAGGTGTGCCGGATGGCGTGTTTAACGTACTGCCGGGCATCGGTTCGGTCACCGGCCAGTTGCTCACTGAGCATCCTGGCATCGACAAAGTCTCCTTCACCGGCGGCGTTGTCAGCGGCAAAAAAGTAATGGCGAATGCAGCGGGTTCAACGCTGAAAGAAGTCACCATGGAACTGGGCGGTAAATCCCCGCTGATTATCTTTGATGATGCCGATCTCGATCTGGCCGCCGACATCGCCATGATGGCGAACTTCTACAGCTCCGGACAGGTCTGCACCAACGGCACCCGCGTCTTTATTCCTGCAAAACTGAAAGCGGCATTCGAAGCCAAAATCAGCGAACGCGTTGCCCGTATTCAGGCCGGCGATCTGCGTGATCCCGCCACCAACTTTG
The DNA here is from genome assembly GCF_041982285.1 of Pantoea sp. ANP04. Lineage (NCBI taxonomy): Bacteria > Pseudomonadati > Pseudomonadota > Gammaproteobacteria > Enterobacterales > Erwiniaceae > Pantoea > Pantoea sp. ANP04. Next base: position 74,837 of record NZ_JAUTYS010000010.1, read on the forward strand.
GCCCGCTGGTCAGCTTCAGCCATCGCGATAACGTGATGCGCTACATCGAATCGGGCATTGCTGAAGGCGCACGCCTGCTGTGCGGCGGTAAACGTCTGACCGGTGGTGATTTCGACCAGGGTGCCTGGGTTGCACCGACTGTGTTTACCGACTGCCGTGATGAGATGAAGATCGTCCGTGAAGAGATCTTCGGACCGGTCATGTCGATCCTGAGCTATGAAACCGAAGAAGAAGTGATTCGCCGTGCCAACGACACCGAATTTGGTCTGGCCGCCGGACTGGTGACGCAGGATCTTAATAAAGCGCACCGCGTGATTCATCAGATCGAAGCAGGAATCTGCTGGATTAATACCTGGGGCGAATCAGCCGCAGAGATGCCAGTGGGTGGCTATAAGCACTCCGGCATTGGCCGTGAGAATGGCCTGATGACACTGCAGAGCTACACCCAGGTGAAGTCCGTGCAGGTTGAGCTGACGCGTTTTCAGTCAGTCTTTTAATCACTTAACCTGAGGAACGACGAATGGAATATGATTACATTGTTATTGGCGCCGGATCCGCAGGAAACGTTCTGGCTACCCGCCTGACCGAAGAGAGCAACGTCAGCGTTCTGTTGCTCGAAGCGGGCGGTCCGGATTACCGTTTTGATTTTCGCACTCAGATGCCTGCTGCCCTCGCCTTCCCGCTGCAGGGAAAACGCTATAACTGGGCGTATGAGACTGAGCCAGAGCCGTACATGAACAATCGCCGCATGGAATGTGGTCGCGGAAAAGGCCTGGGCGGTTCATCACTGATTAACGGTATGTGTTACATCCGTGGTAACGCAATGGACCTCGATAACTGGGCCAGTGAACCAGGGCTGGAGAACTGGAGCTATCTGGACTGCCTGCCTTATTACCGTAAAGCGGAAACCCGTGATATCGGCCCGAACGATTTCCACGGTGGAGATGGCCCGGTATGCGTCGCCACGCCTAAAGCCGGCAATAACGTGCTGTTTGAAGCCATGATTGAGGCAGGCGTGCAGGCGGGTTATCCGCGCACTGATGACCTCAACGGCTATCAGCAGGAAGGTTTTGGTCCGATGGATCGTACCGTAACACCAAACGGTCGCCGTTCCAGCACCGCACGTGGCTATCTCGACATGGCCAAAGGCCGTGCAAACCTGAAGATCATTACTCATGCCACCACCGATCGCATTGTGTTCGATGGCAAACGCGCAGTCGGCGTGGAATATCTGCAGGGCGACAGCAACACCATTAATAAAGTGACCGCTCGCCGTGAAGTGCTGCTGTGTGCCGGTGCTATTGCCTCGCCGCAGATCCTGCAGCGTTCTGGCGTGGGCTCACCGGAGCTGCTGAAGCAGTTCGATATTCCACTGGTTCACGATCTGCCGGGCGTGGGTGAAAACCTGCAGGACCATCTGGAGATGTATCTTCAGTATGAGTGTAAAGAGCCGGTTTCAATCTATCCGGCCCTTAAGTGGTGGAACCAGCCGAAAATCGGTGCAGAGTGGATGTTTAATGGCACCGGTATCGGCGCCAGTAACCAGTTTGAAGCGGGTGGTTTTATCCGTAGCCGCGAAGAGTTCAGCTGGCCGAACATTCAGTATCACTTCCTGCCGGTAGCGATTAATTACAACGGTTCTAACGCCGTTGATGCGCATGGCTTCCAGTGTCACGTCGGCTCGATGCGTTCGCCAAGCCGCGGTCATGTGCGCCTGAAGTCACGCGATCCGCGTCGTCATCCGGCCATTCTGTTTAACTACATGTCGCATGAGCAGGACTGGCATGAGTTCCGCGATGCTATCCGCATCACGCGCCAGATCATCAATCAGCCAGCGCTGGATAAGTATCGTGGACGTGAAATCAGTCCGGGCCTGGATTGCCAGACGGATGAACAGCTGGACGAATTCGTCCGTAATCACGGCGAAACCGCTTATCACCCGTGCGGTACCTGTAAGATGGGTAACGATCCAATGTCTGTCGTTGATGGCGAAGGTCGCGTGCATGGGCTGGAAGGATTACGCGTGGTGGATGCGTCGATTATGCCGTTGATCATCACCGGTAACCTGAATGCGACCACCATCATGATTGGCGAGAAGATTGCCGATAAGATCCGTGGACGCGACCCACTGCCACGCAGCACCGCTTCATACTATGTTGCTGGTGACGCCCCGGTTCGTACAGTCCCCCAGCGTGCTGAATAGTTAGTTACAGTGTCACTTATAAGGTGCCGGGCAGACTGTTATCCGGCACTTTTTTTGCCCGATTTATCGCACTTATTATTACACGCCATCATTTTCTAAACTCGCCCCGGTAAACCCCTGAACCTTAACCGCAATCAAACCAGGCAGTATCTGCTGTTTATTTGATGATTTGCAGAATGCTGTAAACCCAGCATCTGTTTTACCGGAGACACTATTCGTCCACTGATGAGAAGCAACAATGTGGATGCGTTGTAAATTTTATGAGCAGAATGTTCATGTCCTGCCTCTTCCCCGCTTTCCCCTCTTGCTGGAATGCCGCCGATCAGCACTGGCGTAACGCCCTGTAGTTTCCTCACCACATCGATACTGTTTTGAGTCTGCCTGCACACTGTGCGTTATGGCAGGTCGTCATTTTTCGTTGCTGGAGAGTTCCCATGCGCGCCTGGGTTTTATTGTCACTCGCGATTATCACTGAAATTATTGGCACCCTTTTTATGAAATGGTCCAGCCTCAACGGCAGCCACTCAGGCTACCTGATGATGCTGGGCATGATTGCCTGTTCTTATATCCTGCTGAGCTTCACCATTAAACGTATAGCTCTGGGCGTGGCTTACGCCCTGTGGGAAGGCGCTGGCATCCTGCTGATTACATTATTCAGCGTACAGCTGTTTGATGAAGTGTTGTCTGCGATGAAAGTCTGCGGACTGATGACGCTGGTCGCTGGCATTGTGTTGATCAAAACCGGCATGCACTCATCAGCGGAGGTTAATCATGGTCATCGCTGATTTCGTCCACGCAGCCTGGCTGGCGCTGGCTATCGTGCTGGAGATTGCCGCCAATATATTCCTTAAATATTCTGATGGGTTTAAAAGACCGCTGCACGGTCTGCTTTCACTCTGCTGTGTCCTGCTTGCGTTCAGCGCACTGGCTCAGGCGGTAAAAGGTATTGCTCTGTCGATTGCCTATGCGGTCTGGGGTGGTTTTGGAATTATCGCGACTGTCACGACCGGCTGGGTATTATTCGATCAACGGCTGAATCGTAAAGGCTGGGCAGGCCTGACCCTGCTGCTGGCCGGCATGATCCTGTTAAAGCTGGCATAACAGGCATTTTGATTCAGTTATTTTTGTTATGGGTGTGCCTTCGTACACCCTTAACTTTCCGTGCTCTCTTCTCCAGTTTCAGTTGATTTCCCCTTCCCGACCGCGTCGGAATCTTCTCACTTTTGTAAAGACCCGTTTACATATCTGTTGTCTTAAGGCTTAGTGAGCGCCAAAAGTCGGATAAAAACGAGGAAGAGTTATGTCTGCAACACGAGGTTGGTCCACGGAGCTGGAGGGGTTACGCGGCATCGCCTCTCTCTGGGTACTGGTTGGCCATATCAGCTTACTGATACATTGCCACATCACACTGATTTCATCGCCTGGCATCGGGGTCGATCTGTTTATTCTGTTATCGGGTTATCTGATGGCGAAAAACTATGTTGAACGTCAGCAGAAAGAGCCGTGGCAGAGCATGGAGACCATTAAAAAGTTCTGGATCCGTCGCTTCTTCCGTATCGCCCCGCTCTACTATCTGCTTTTAATCATCGCGCTGATTTATGGCCCGTGGTTTGGCGAGATGCGTGACACTATCGCCCATTTTTATTCCGGCACCGCCACTGAATCGTCGCGTTACACCGATCAGTCGCTGGCAAACATCCTCACTCACTTCAGCTTCCTGTTCGGCCTGCTGCCCGAATATGGTTTCAATACCGTGCTGCCTGACTGGAGCATCGGGCTGGAGATGCAGTTCTATGTGCTGTTTCCGTTCATTATGCTGGTGACGCTGCGCTTTGGTTATGCGGCCTCACTGATAGGCATTATGGCGCTCTGCTGCGCCGGACGGTATGTGCTGGCAGATTATTATGAGGCGTTTGAAATGCCTTCCATGATTCTGATAAAGCTAAATATGTTCCTGGCGGGCATGCTGCTGGCCGAAGCAATTCGCCGTAAATCCCTGCTCTATGTCGCCTTCGCGCTGCTCGGCCCGGTCGTCAGCGTGGCAATGGGAATGGGCGCGATCAAGCTGCAGGTGATAATGGAAGCGCTGATGATTGTCGGGATGGCAGCAATTCTGTGGCAATACCCACAGGGCAGCCTGATGGCAACGCTGATTGCTCTGCCACGTAAGCTGCTGAACAACCGTCTCAGCACCTGGCTGGGTGACGTCTCGTTCTCGGTCTACCTGCTGCACCTGCTGATTGTGATCCCGATGATTGCGCTGCTGCTCACTCACACCGACATTGAGTTTAAGAGCGACATGATGCGCTTCCTGATCGTCTGTGTCTCAACCATCCCGCTAACCTATGCCCTGGCCTCTTTACTCTATAAGTATGTTGAGAAGCCCGGCATTCAGATGGGTAAACGCGTGCTGAAGCCGAAGCTGGCCGATCAGACCAGTTGAGTTTTTAACACCGGCCGTTCTTTTTTTTAAAAAGCCCCGGATGGGGCTTTTTTATTGCCGCTTACACAATCTATCTGCTCTGAACAGGTGTTTATCACATGCCGTCGCCAGCACGCCTGCTGAGGTGAACTAGACTTTGCTGGTCGAACTCCACACCACCCGCTAAATGTCTGGCAGAAAAACATACCATTGCCAAAACGCGGTATCAGGATTTAAAACGAGGATAAGCATTATGGAAAAGAAGAAGTGGTTTGTTTCTTACGTGATCAAACCAGAAGGTGAAAATCATGTCACGACTCACGCCTTTATTGAGGGCGACGATGTCGAGGAGGCGCTGGAAACCTTTATGTTCGAAACCAAAAAAAATCTGTCGCTGGAAACCGAAGAGCTGATACTGCTGTCAGTGAGTCTGGTATAACGTCAATTCAACCTCGCCATCGCGGGGTTGTTTGCCCTGTGAGAGGGTCATTTTATTAATGCTTTCCCTGGTGTGGCACTCAGTTACTGATTGGGATAAGGCCAGGCATGATCCACGCCTGTTGATGACAGTAACCCTGTCAAAATCAGATATGCCAGTATCAGAACAAAGAGCACAATCGCTGTTATTTCAATGGATTTAAGTAAGTGATGCTTCGCCATAAATAACCCTCCTTCGCGTGTGTGTAATAGCCTTTCACCCCATAAACTATAATGTTACCGGTAAAGTTCAAGTCAAAATCACATCATGAAACATAAAGACTGGCTTATTAATGGTTAGAAGGATTGTGCTCTGAAGGGCTCAGAGAGATCTTAACGATATTAAAAAGCCCGCAGGATGCGGGCCTTTGCAGGAGTCAGATGAACTTTAATCAGCAGAGTGACAGGTGAAGTCGATTACCATCCTGCCACGGATTTTGCCCTGCACCATCTCATCAAAGATGTCATTGACCTCACCAATCTTCCTTTTGGTCACTTTAGGCACGACTTTCCCTTCTGCCGCAAACTGGAAGGCTTCTGCCAAATCGTTTCGCGTTCCGACCAGTGATCCCACCACCTGAATGCCATCAAGTACCAGACGGGGAATATTTAGACTCATCGCTTCCGGCGGCAGTCCGACAGCCACGACGCGCCCTCCTGCTCTCACCGCATCCACCGCCGAGTTAAAGGCCGCTTTAGCCACCGCCGTCACCACAGCAGCATGTGCTCCACCGGTTTTCTCCTGAATAATGCGCGCTGCATCTTCGCTGGCCGAATTGACCACCAGATCGGCTCCCATCTCCTTCGCCAGTGCCAGCTGACCATCACTGACATCAACCGCGATCACTTTGGCGTTGAAGACATTTTTTGCATATTGCAGCGCGAGATTTCCCAGCCCGCCAAGACCATAAATGGCCAGCCATTGTCCCGGTTTAACTTCTGACACCTTAACCGCTTTATAGGTGGTGACACCGGCACAGGTGACGCTACTGGCAGCGTAAGGATCAAGTCCATCAGGGACTTTGACCGAGTAATCTGCAACGACAATGCACTCTTCAGCCATGCCGCCATCGGCTGTGAAACCGGCATTGATTACCGATCTGCAGAGGGTTTCGTTACCGGAGTTACAGTATTCGCAGTGACCGCAGCCCTTGAAAAACCAGGCGACGCTGGCCCGATCGCCAGGCTTGAGTGACGTCACATCCGGTGCGACTTCCTCAACGATACCGATCCCTTCATGACCCAGGGTCACACCCGTTTTATCGCCGAAATCACCGTTCTTAACATGCAAATCGGTATGGCATACACCACAGCATTCCATCCTGAGCCGGGCTTCACCGGTTTTGAGAGGACGCAGCGTCTTCTCAACAACTTCAACCTTGTGTTCACTATTAGCAATTGCCGCTTTCATAAACGTTACTCCTTTTGATTGAATCTCAAGAATATGCCATACGGGAATGATGGCAAGATTACAGATTAGCTTTGGGTGCGGGACAGAAAGAGTTGTTGCTGCCTTTGTGAGTGAAGTCAGTTTTGAGGTGCGTTACTAAAGGGATTTTGCGTGTTAAAGCTTTGGAAATCATGAGTGACTTACTGGATGCGTGAAGCACGTTTATCGTGAAGAACCTTTTCAGACGGCGATTACCGGTTAAAAGGGGCGATAGCGCCCCTGTTCATCTAAATGCTTCGTATCAATTACTCAGCGGAGTCGCTCGGTTGCCAGCGGTGAATGCCACTGTCAGTTGCCGGTCCCCTGTGTTCAGTAGAATCATCCGAGGCTGGCGGTGGCCCCAGATGCTGAGAAGCGTTATTTTCTGATGCGGCTGGTCCGGCATGGTGGCTCCAGCCATTATCATTTTGCTGGTCCTGATAAGACGCATGGTGATGATGCCATTCAGATGATGGGCCGCGATGGTATCCTCCCTCTGCCATCACACAACCAGACATGGATGCACTCGCTAACGCTACGAGCGCACAAGGAATAACTTTTTTTAAGAACATAATAAACCCTGGTTAAAAATCACCGGGGCAGGTTACGACGTGGTTTTTATACGTTAAATAAACGTGGAGGACCGTTCGGGGAAGATGTTTAGATATATTAATTGAGATCAATTTTGAGGAGAAGCGTCCGGAAAGCCTCTGTTCTGCTGGCAGTAAAATGGGGGGTATCATGAGTATTAAGGGGACCCAAAGTAAGAATAACAGAGCAGTTATTAAGATGATTTACATATCAGAAAATAAGAAATAGCGCGAGCCTGATTCTATCATATCTCAGACAGGACTTAACCAGAGAAACCAGATTATATAATCGCTAAATGGCAGCCAACCTCACTAAGGAGATCATTTTTCGTCACACTTCACACTTTAACGCTATCGATTAAATCAGGATCACGAAGATCTCTTAACAAACCTAATACCATCGATTGTATTTAATATACACATAAGAAACAACCATCACCCATATTATGCTAATAATCGCCGCATGTTCAGAAATAAATCGAATGAAAATATAAACTCCTGCAACAATCAAAACAGCAGGAATTAAATAGATAAATGATTGCATGAGCCATAAAAATACACGCTTCACTTATTCAACCTCTCATTTATAGCATCTGATTTTTATTCGTTGTAAACACTGCATCTACGTGAAATAGTGTCATGATCATTTTAATATCCAATAAGCATATAGAATGTCAGAAGAAACATCCAATCAGACTGGACGAGATGTTATAACGCGCATGGCGTAGCCATTTTCCTGCCGCAACGGGCTGGCTATGCGTAACTGATGTTAGCTTTAGCTTGTGGGGAAAATAAAATCTAAATCATGAATGAACAACCCGAAGACATTCAGCGCCCGCGCGGGTAAAACCCGCTCCTGGAATGCGCCGTCAATGGGTGAGCAGGTGCTTGTACTGTGCCTCGGTGGTGAACTTGATACCGGCTTTGTGCTGCCGGGAATTTTCTCTTATGGCAATCCGGCTCCGTCTGCCTGGGCCGATGCGCTGGTCATTTCCTGACGATGCGGTGATCGAATACGAGCCGGAAACCGGCGCACTGACCGCAACCGGCATACAGACGGCAACCATCAAAGCGACGGTAAAATCCTGTTCGACTCGCCAGAAGTGGAATGCGCAACGCTGCTCAAAACGGCGCAGCTGGAAGTCAAAAAGGGCGGCACGATGAAAGCCAACATTAGCGTGCCGGACCATCGCGGTGAAACGGCTTACCCGATTTCAGGCGGCGCGCCGGTGAAAATCACGGTACTGGGCGACAATCCGGCGGACAACATAACGCATTCTCCGGCAACCGCGTTTGACAAGTGGGACGGCGAAAAGTGGGTAACCGACGGCGATGCGCAGCAGCAGTCACTGCTTGACGCAGCGGCCAGCGAAAAGTCAGCGGGCGTGAGTGAGGTCAACGGAATTACTCAGGCATGGCAGACGCAGCTGCTGCCCGGCATCATTACTGATGCGGATAAAGCCACGCTGACCACCTGGATGAAGTACGTGCAGGCGGTACAGGCTGCAGATATCACAAATGCGCCAGCTATCAGCTGGCCGAAAACGCCTGAATAGAAAATTCGTTTTACGCCCGTAGCTTTCTATTAAAATTTTCAATGGCAGAATGTTTAATTCTGCCATTGAATCATTTCATCAAGTCGATTCAGAATGTCGGGGAAATAGCTTTCATCAAGGCCAAAGCTGCCTTTAACCTGGACGCTGTCGGCATGTGGTTCCGGGCGAAGAATGAAATCAACAGTTACGCCATCAATACTTTTTTCATTGGTCAGTATCATGTCCAGTTGATGAATATCGCTCTGATAGTTAAACGACCTGATCTTTTGCTGATTAATAAGCGCCTGATGAAAAGCTGAGAATTCTTTTTTCAGCATTTTCAATTCTCCAACGGTGAACTCCGTTTTAAATGCCACTTTCAGGCCGCTTACCGAAAACTCCACCCAGGACTGTATCCAGTCCCAGTGATGGTTAACAGGATCGGCTTCGTTATCCACTACGCGTTCAAAGGGAGCGATTGCGAATGTAAACTCTTCATTCCTGATATCAAACATTGAAATTTCCTTGTCAGCTAATAAAAATATTTAAAATGAGATATTGTCCAGTCTGATTCCCTGACTATTACTTCAAATTTGTATTTCTGATGAACATATTCCCTTCGCTGCTTATCGTAGCGCAGTTTATAAATATCCGTTTCGTATCGGAACATTCCTTTTCCTTCACGAGGGTCTGGCATTCGCTTACCAAAACGAATAGCTCTTTTCTGAATCTGCAAAGGTACATACCGACTGGGTTCAAGCATATGTTTTGCTGCTGTTTCGGTCATTTTCAAATTGCGCGCATGCAGCCCGATTTTAAGCCGCCCTCGCAAAAGAGATATGGTCCCTTGACTGATTCTGGCTGTAACAGCCGCGCGCGCGCCTGACTCAAACAAAACGCGACCAGTGCGAAGAATACGGAAAACACCAAACGCAAATAATGCAATATCAGTGGGATCAATCAGGGGTGTTTCAAGCGGCGCTTCTTCCAGCCTGACAAAATGTCCCTGCACATCATAAATCTGCCATAAGCCCGGAGCCTGTACCACCGTGTAACCGATACACATTCCGCTGGCTTCATCTGTTACGGGCTTTGCATTTCGGGGCAAATGGCGGGGCCGAATCTCAAAAAAACGCCCTGAGGCAGTCTCGACTCAAATGTGTAGTAACGTCCGAATTCCTGTTTTGCTGCTGTTCCTGAAATCATTCTCAATCCCTCGTTCATGACAATGGCTGTTTTATAGTGCCACAAGAAGATAAAACAATCATTTTCTGATAGATGCCCATGATCCTGTTAACAGACGGCAACTGCGTGTGCCCCTTTCCCTGATGTCAGACCATGAGCACTCCCTCAAAACAGCATGCATCAAATGTCTGATTATCTTTATGGTGTCCGCATCATCTAAATAAACGATGCCAGGCGCACAATTTCTACCACAATCGTAAAATGTTCTAAATCGTTCAGGATATTGATGCTGAAAATGCAACATAAGCGTACTTATTGCGACAGGGTATAAGCAGGCTGCGTAGTTATTTACTAAAGGATAGAAACGGCAGGTTTAGTAAACTCAATCCACTGGCGTTGATGGCGAAGAAAAATAGCGACAAAGTGGCGGCACAGAGTCCAGCAGAGTAGAACAGGAAGTAACAGGAGCGGGCTTAACTGATTGATTTCACGTTAAGTCATTGATACGAAGTGCCAACCAAAAAAAGACCGAATACGATTATACCTTATAATTATCATTAACTTAATGCGCATAATGGCGATAATTTGGCTATTGTGCCAAAAAACTCTCAAATTTCATGATGGGTGCCAGGGTGGCGACAATCGGTGTGAATGCAGATTGTCAATCTCACCTTTAGCCCACTGTACTTTGCCACTGCGAGTTATCCCTGAAACGTGTTCAGTTTGCGAAGTCTCATAATATCCACAGGCTAAGTGATCAACCATTTGACGTCTGGCTGCTACAACGGACCAAGAGTTCCAAAAATCATCTGTTTTGATTGCAATATTCACTGCTCCTTCGTGCTGCACACTTGGATAAGCGATTGCAGACAAATGTGGGAGCTTTTCAAAAAAAGATTTTGCGATGTAAGATGAAATTCGATACCCGTCACGGTCTTGTGTTAATTGCTCAAATAGAAAAGCATCAGTTATAAGAAGAGCTTTCGCATGATTTGGATTACAAGCATTCAGCATAGCGTCGAAATCAGCGGCCTCTTTACCCTTTAGAAAACGGCCGTGGCCGCGCTGTATCAGCATGATTTCGCCTATGGGTGCAACCCGGCATGCCAAGCCCTCGCGGATTTGCAATTCAACTAGTAATGCAATATTGCTATCTATATTAATTTCACGATATGCAGTTTCTGCTCTATCAGCCACATAAAGAACGGGAAAACCTTCAGGATTAACTCGCCCGGCCATCGCATTACCATCAATTTTCCATAGAAAATCCTGAATTGATTCAGGATAATAATCACCATCAATTTTTCTTGCACGTTTAAATACGAAGGAAGATGAAAATTTAATATTAAAAATCACATGAGCTTGAATTAATTCACTTATAAATCGATGCTTAGCATCAAGTGATGAAAGTTCAAAATCATTAATTCTTGCAACCAAATAATCTAATGCTAAAGGAGGAAATTCTTCCGTTATAGTTTTCATGACTAAGTTGCTCCTTTTTTTAAAAATTATAATCCATTGTTAACACCACTTTACCGGCAGCCTTTACCTCTTCAATGCCGCAAGTAAAATTATTACCTTTAGCCGTCACGCTAATCCTTCGGCCTGGCAAAAGAGCTATGTCATAAACATCATACTTATCATCAATACCTAGCAACCACCGGCCGTTGCTGATGCCCGTAATATTTAGATCAATGATCCATGCCCCAGTATTACTTGTAATAAATACTGGGTTATTGAGTAAATGTTGAATAAAGCTTAAATCACCCTTCCAGGTTCCCGCGTCTTTAAGTACACCTGCTTCCAAATTCTTATGTGGAATATGTTCGCCATCATTATCTTTTTCGCAATTACTACTTTGACTCCCCTTCCCTGTTGCCAGCCATCTTAATGACGCGCCAGTATCGAGAGCACATGTCACAACAACATCGCCTGGGAAATAGTTTCTGCGTACCCAAGTGCTGACTGTACCTGATGAAATTCCGAGCAAATCACAAAGCTGTTTTTGAAGGGTAAAGCCGTAGGCGTCCATGATGCGGCGCAATATAGGCTTGCCGCCATTAGAGGTGATCTCGTTGTAAAGTGCTGCACCTTTAAGAGACAGAGAATCAGTTACCTCTTCAAAACTTGCATTTGCAAACTTACCAGTAGTAAGCCAGTTGAGATTGCTATCTGTGTCTAAAGCACATTTCACGAATGCACTGCCGGGAACGCTATTACGCTGTACCCAATTGCTCACGTTCGCCGCTGGTACTCCTAGGCATTCAGCTAAAGCCTTCTGAGTAGTAACGCCATAGGCAGAGCACAGACGCTCAACAATTTCTAAGGCTGAACCTTCGCTAAAATCCATATACCACCAAATAAATAAACAATTGTTGTTTTATAAACATTATTTGTTGATCTAGGATGTAGCACACCACATGAAACACCGTAGAACAAAACGACTCGAAGGAGATACTGCGTTATGCATATTGAAAATGCAAACAACCAGAACGCATTTGACTTAGTACAATCTCAAGATTTTATTGCGAATGTCGCAGCGATTTTGATGCCAGCCATCAGTGACGCGGTAAACGACGCCGTAAACAAAGCCGTCACGCTCGCCACATCCCCAACAATGTCTAAGCAAGACTTTGCTGCAGCCAACCGCATTAGCCTGTCAGTGCTGGAGAAATGGATTGCTAACGGGGTTGTACTACTCGCACCTACCCCATCTTTCACGTATACGCAGAACCGCACGAATCGTAAGACAGGCGAAGTGGTAGAAACCACCATGACGAAACATGGCAATCCACTTATCAATGTTGCTGCATGGCGTGAGAAGAACCGCCAACAAGCAATCAAATGCCGCTATATCAAACCATAACTTGATTTTGCAAGTTAAGAAGGATCTGAGCATGTTTGATTTCAAGGTTTCTACCCATACCCATTACGACGATGCCTGTCGCAAATTCGCGTTAGCTCACAACATGGAAGACGTCGCTAAGCAGTCCGGCATGCGTGCGCAAACGTTGCGTAACAAGCTGAATCCAGACCAGCCACATCAGCTTACCGTCTTAGAGGTTTTAGCCCTAACCGATGTCACTGAGGATGCAACGTTGGTTGATGGCCTGCTGGCGCAAATCCAGTGCCTCCCCTGTGTGCCGGTAAATGAAGTCGCGGATGAAAAATTTCCCCTTTATGTCATGAAAGCTACTGCAGAAGTGGGCCAGTTAGCAGCAGGCGCAACCTCTACAGAACCTATGACAGCCAACTGTAAACGTGGCCTTCTGCAAAACGTTAATAGCGGTATTCGCTGCTTAACACTGGCTGCAATGGCGGTACAGGCGCGTATTCAGTCTAACCCGGCACTGTCCTCAACCGTCGATGCCATCAGCGGAAGGCCACACAATCAAGATTGGAGAGCTTTCTTACTGGAGCGGAACAAGCGGCTATCTGTTCCATAGACGTCGCAAAAATGCCGCCCCATTAAAGCGCTTCAATGCACTAGCGAGAAAAAGAGGCATACAGTTGCCTGATTAATAAAACGGCAGTCGGACTAATCTGAGCCGCACGATTGTTTACGATTTTAGTTCATCATGACACTGTTTATACATACAGTACATTTTGACTAAAAGGAGTTAATCATTTGATGAAAATAGATAATCTAAGTGAAACGGTTGCACGCATTCAGTTCATTGCTGACGTATCGCTGATCGCACATTGCAAAGAAGATGAATTAAAAATGGCACTGTCGATGATTAGCGACATGGCAGGGACAATCGACACAGCTATTTTCGAAGCCGCTATTTACTGCCAGGCAGAATGATTAATTGCCCCTTCCCTACCGTTCACTAGCCACCTTTAAGGTGGCTTTTTGCTTCTGCATCAAAGTGCATATGCTTGCATTAATCCGCATGATCCAAAGTGGATCGCTAAGCGTCTGTAAGACCAGAGCTGGCGCGCTCAGAGGTTGTACATGCAAATGCATGAAAAGCGATACATAAAGCGGGCAGGCGTGGCGGGGATAGCATTGCGCGCGAGGGGTACAAACATGCATGCGGAGGCTGCGCCAGGGGCACGGAGGGGCACGCAATGGTTTGATGAGATTGAACTGGTGAAGAGGATTTGAGCCTCGCAAATCGGGCCTGAGAGCGGCAGATGAGGTATGGCACTGATCGGAATTAATATGATAAATTTTTGACCAATACGGTTAACCATGTAAGGGAATAATATGGATACAACTGAGCAGTTAAACGGGACTTACTTCTATGGCGGGCTTACCAACCTTTCCCCGGCAGAGCTTTATTTCTGGATTATGATTGATGTGACCGCTGAGCATTTTAGCGGTGCAAAGGATATCATAGCCATAGCTGCAATTTACTCGGGACAGAATACGATTGACGTGTCAGGAAAGTTAAAGGGTGCCTGGAAAGGTACCTCTTATGCCTCGGTGTATTCTCGCAAGCTGTTGCGCGATTACCGTCTCCCGTTCAGGTTGCCTACGTGGATACAAAACCCTAAAAAACCATTCCAAATTAAAATGTTGATGACCCATAAATTGGGTACTTTCGTCGGTCGCACAATACCGGTTTTAGGATGGGTAATTATGGCCGCTGATGTGGCGGAGATAGGCTGGAAAACTACGGTAAAATACAACCTTATTGCCCATAAGGACGACAGAATATGGTAAGTGAGGATATAGAGAAGGCAGTATTTGCGCTGGTTGAAGATTATAACGGCAGAAGCTTGTTTACATTAAAACGTTACAAGCTTGAGCTGGACACTGATCTGAACAACGACTTTCGCATGGATCCCATCGACGCTTATGAATTACTTGAGCGGTATGCTGACAGTTTTGGCATTGACCCCGGCACCATCTCTTTTAACGACTATTTCCCGGAAGATTTCACCGCACCGCATGATCCGCTTACTCTCCGTTTGTTGGTTGAGTCTGCACAGGCCGGGCGCTGGTTGGGTAAATAACTAACGCCTGCACAGGCAGGCGTTACATCTTCAGTTTGTTGCCGCTTCCAGCGAATAAGGGCGGAAGGCGATCACCTCTTCGCCCAGCCAGTTATTGATTTCCTTCAGACGTTCCTGCAGCGGTGTCAGTTTGTTACGCACAAACACCTATGCCGCTTTCACCGCATCACCGAATCCGCCGGAGTTGTCCGGGATAATCCCCATCATCTGCGGCGGCACGCGGTGTGCGCTTAGCAGGTCGTCGCGGCTGGCCTTCTTGATGTTAAAGAAATCGTCCTTCGTCGCTACCTCGCTGAGCGGCAGAATCTTGATCCCGTCCGGCTTACCGTTCGGCGCGTACATAAACAGGTTGCGGAAGTTGCCGATCCCTTTCGTGTCGCGCATAGCCTGGCGCATCCGGTCAACGTCGCTGCTGCTCTGCGCCGCGTCGGTCATATACAGGATGTAACCGGCGTGCGCGCCGTTCTGATAATACTTGCGGCGGAACAGCGTTGCCGCCTCATTCAGCCAGGCGGAGTTAAGCGCGCTGAGGTATTCCGGCAGGCCGTACAGCTCCTGATTGATATCCGGCTCCAGCAGATGAAACACGCTGCCGGCCGAAAATTCATGCGGCTCTTTCCAGTCATTCACAAACCAGTAAACGCCATCCTTAACGCCTCTGCGGGTGAATTTGGCCGGAGTGGTTTCAAGGCGCAGCGGCTTACCCAAGCCATTACGGCGCAGCTCGGCAAAGGCGTTACCGAAGACCAGATAATCCAGCGCAAACTTGCTGAACTCCTGCTGACTCATCATTGGGTGCGGGATGAATGTTGATGCCAGAATGTTGCGCTTTACATAAATCGGCGAGCTGTGATGCACGGCCGCACGCAGGCTTTTCGCCAGGCCGTTAAAGCTGACCGGCGGCTCAAACCAGCGCCCGTTACCGATGCATCAGCCATCAGCCCGTCGCCCGCCGTTGTTACCGTGACTGTGCTCGCGCGTGAGGGCAACGGCGTGGCCGGTGATGATTTGCTGGCCGTGGTTAACGCTGCGCTCAATGACGAAGACGTGCGCCCGGTTGCTGACCGGGTGAGCGTGCAGTCAGCGAAGATTGTTAGTTACGAAATCGAGGCCGAGCTTTACCTCTATCCGGGGCCGGAAGCGGAGCCAATCCGTGCCGCTTCAGAGGCAAAACTCGCCGCCTTTGTCAGCGCACAAAAGCGTCTCGGCCGTGACATTCGCCTGTCTGCGCTGTATGCCGCCATGCACGTTGAGGGCGTGCAGCGCGTCAACCTTATCAAGCCTTCCGCTGACGTGGTGCTAGACAAAACCCAGGCCGCTTACTGCACAGGATACGCGCTGACCGTGGGAGGCTCGGATGAGTGATCGCCTGCTGCCGACCGGCTCGTCAGCGCTTGAGGTTGCTGCCGCCGAGGCTCTTGCAAGCCCCGGTACGATGAGCGTGCCGCTGCGCCAGTTATGGAATCCGCAAGCCTGCCCGGTTGAGCTTCTGCCCTATCTGGCGTGGGCGTGGTCAGTTGATCGCTGGGATTCAGCCTGGCCGGAATCAACAAAGCGCGCCGTGGTTGCCGCCTCGCAGTACGTGCATCGGCACAAGGGAACGATTGGCGCTATACGCCGCGTCGTTGAGCCTCTGGGCTATCTCATCAGAATCATTGAGTGGTGGAAAACCGGCGAAGCGCCTGGCACGTTCCGGCTGGATGTGGGCGTACTCGATACCGGCATTACTGAGGAAATGTATAACGAGCTTGAGCGCCTGATAGCCGATGCGAAGCCCTGCAGCCGTCACCTTATCGGCCTGTCTATCAATCTTGACGTGAACGGCGCGCTGCCGGTTGCCGTTGCCAGCTACAGCGGCGACGAGCTGACCGTTTATCCCTATACCCCTGAACTTATCAGCGTCGGCGGGCCGGGTTATTCCGGCGTGGCGGTGCATCTTATTGACCTGACGGAAGTGAGCGCATGACGACAAAATATTTTGCCCTGCTGACCAATCAGGGCGCGGCTAAGCTGGCGAACGCCGCCGCACTCGGCACGAAAGTAAACATCGCCTCGATGGGCGTCGGCGACGGTGGCGGCACACTGCCGACCCCTGATGCGGCACAGACAAAGCTCATTGGCGAGAAGCGACGCGCGCAGCTTAATTCGCTGACCGTTGACGCGGCAAACAGCAGCCAGATTATCGCAGAGCAGATTATCCCGGAAAGCGAGGGCGGTTTCTGGATCCGTGAAATCGGCCTGTATGACGCTGACGGCGTGCTGATTGCCGTTGCTAACTGCCCGGAGACTTACAAGCCTCAGCTGGCCGAAGGAAGCGGCCGGACGCAGACCGTGCGCATGATTTTAATCGTGAACAGCACAACCGCCGTCACGCTGAAAATTGATCCGTCAGTGGTGCTGGCAACGCGTAAGTATGTTGATGACGCTGTGATCGAGGTGAAAGCCTACGCTGACGAGATGATGGCAAAGCATCTCAAAAGCGCTAATCCGCATGGTCAGTACCCGTTAATTGAAAACGCATTAAAGGAAATGGCCGATGCCGGGCTGTTGCCTGACGTTCTGAAAAATCTTGGCATCAGCGATAAGTTTTCCGGCCGTTTTATCGGGTACCAGATTTTCACCACGCCCGGAGCAGTTAACTACAAACCCACGCCGGGAACGAAACGAATCAAGATTATCCTGACCGGAGGTGGTGGCCGGGGTTATGGTTATCTTGCCTGGGGATCGAGTTATGTTTCCCGTGGTGCGGGCGGGGGAGCAGGCGGAACGGTAATCGCTTGGCTGAACGTGGATGAGACAAAAAATTATCCTGGCGTAGTCGGTAGAGGCAGTAACGAAACCGACGGCGCGACTAGCAGTACCTTTAACGGTCAGCTGACAGCGGGCAATGGCTATAATATGACTTCCGGTGATGCCGGTGGCGTTGGCGGCTCGGCCATAGGCGGATTGTTAAATATACAGGGGGGTGATGGCAGCGACGCGCCCGGACTGATTACGGCCTCAAGCAACCCTTACCGGGGCGGCTCTGGTGACGTCGGCGTCAGTTACTGGGGCGGCGGTAGCCGTAGCGGGGAAAGCTCATCATCAGGCAAAAAAAATACCTATGGTGCAGGCGGCGGAGGTACAACGCGTACCGATCCCTTTATCGGAAGTTATGGATCTGACGGTATTATTTATATTGAGGAGTTCAGCTGATGAAAACCTACGCCCGGATTGAAGATAAGCGAGTTGCGGAAATTGTCTCTATGAGTGTCAAGCCAGAGAAACTCTATCATCCGTCACTGGAGTGGGTAGATATTACCGCATTGTCTGAACAGCCCGGCTGTAATTATCTCTACAGTGACGGCGTATTTACAGCGCCATTTGTGGATGCCAAAGATGCTGGCTTTCTGGCCAGCAGCCGTTTGTCGGCAGAAATGGACGAAGCTAATCGTACTATAACCCCTTTGCAGGATGCGGTTGATATCAGCATTGCAACTGACGAGGAACTAACGCGACTGGCTGCATGGAAAAGATACCGCGTTATGCTGAGTCGGACGGATATCACGACCGCGCCAGATATCAGCTGGCCAGATAAGCCTGAATAAAAAATTCATTTTACGCCCGAAGTTTTCAGTTAAAAATTCTCAATGGCAAAATGTTTAATTCTGCCATTGAATCATTTCATCAAGCCGCTTCAGAATGTCAGGAAAATAGCTTTCATTAAGGCTGAAGTCACCTTTAACCTGAACGCTGTCGGCGTGTGGTTCAGGGCGGATATCAAACTCCACTATAACACCTTCTTTACCCGTAACTTTTCTGATAACCATATTGAGCTGGCCACGTTCGCTGCGAAAATTAAAAGGTTTTAATTCACGCTGCGTGATAAGTGCCTGGTAATGTGCGAAAAACTCATCCTTTAAAATCTTTAGCTCGCCGATGGTAAATTCAGTTTGAAACTGCATTTTAAGGCCGCTAACAGAGAACTCAATCCAGGACTGGATCCAGTCCCATAGATGATCAACCGGGTCGGCCTCATCGTCTGAGATTCTTTCAAAGGGAGAAATTACAAATGTGAAATCTTCATTGCGCAAATCAAACATACAAGTTGTCCAGTCTGTCAATCCATGTATTTAAAATGCGATATCGTCCAGTCTGACTCACGCACGACGACTTCAAGTCGTGTATTCTTTATACTCATATTCCATTGTTTGCTTATTAAAGCGTAGTTTAAACAATCTCGTCTCATATCTGAACATACCTTCACCTTTGCGGGGATCTGCCATCCGCCTGCCATAGCGAATCGCTCTTTCCTGAATTTGCAGAGGGACATAGCGACTCGGTTCATACATATGTTTTGCAGCAGTCTCGGTCATTTTAAGGTTACGTGCATGCAGCCCGAGTTTAAGTCTGCTGCGCAGAAAGGATATAGTGGAGTGACTGAGCTTCGCATAAACAGCGGCACGTGCCCCTGATTCAAACAGCACCCGCCCTGTACCAAGGATACGAAAAATACCCAAGCCAAACAGGGCAATATCAGTGGGATCGATCAGGGGTGTTTCAAGCGGCGCTTCTTCCAGCCTGACAAAATGCCCCTGAACATCATAAATCTGCCACAAACCCGGAGCCTGTGCTACTGAGTTACCGATACACATTCCGCTGGCTTCATCTGTTACGGGCTTTGCATTTTGGGGCAAATGGTCGGGCCGAATCTCAAAAAAAACGCCCTGAGGCAGTCTCGACTCAAATGTGTAGTAACGTCCGGGTTCCTGTTTTGCTGCTGTTCCTGAAATCATTCTCAATCCCTCGTTCATGACAATGGCTGTTTATAGTGCCACAGGAAGATAAAACAATCATTTCCCATAGATGCCCGTGCTCCTGTTAACAGACGGCAACTGCGTGTGCCCCTTTCCCTGATGTCAGACCATGAGCACTCCCTTAAAACAGCATGCATCAAATGCCTGATTATCTTTATGGTGTCCGCATCGTCTGAGTCAACGATGCCAGGCGCACAATTTCTACCACTATCGTAAAATGTTCTAAATCGTTCAGGATATTGATGCTGAAAATGCAACATAAGCGTACTTATTGCGACAGGGTATAAGCAGGCTGCGTAGTTATTTACTAAAGGATAGAAACGACAGGTTCAGTAAACTCAATCCGCTGGCGTTGGTGGCGAAGAAAAATAGCGACAAAGTGGCGGCACAGAGTCCAGCAGAGTAGAACAGGAAGTAACAGGAGCGGGCTTAACTGATTGATTTCACTTTAAGTCATTGATACGAAGTGCCAACCAAAAAAAGACCGAATACGATTCCTGTTTACGATATATAGGGGTTTTCCTGTTATTTAACAGTGGGTTGAATAACAAAAGCACCCCTTTTGATGGTTGCAATACTTACTAATGCACCCGTTCAAGATCAAACGCTTGCGAGTTATTTCGTTTCCGGTTCGGGAAATTTTCGGTATCGCTAATTTATCGGCCTGTCAGGCTCATGTACTGACACAATCTCGGCCGTCACCTTCCCCAGCACGATAATCCCTTCCATACCCTCTCCGTAGATCGTCTCGCCGTCTGAGGTGATAATTCCCGATCTGAACAATCTCCCAAGCTGCGAATAGTCTCCGAGCTGGAATGCTACTTTGTCGCCTGTCCTGCCCTGCACCGTTCTGTCGACAATCGCAAATCCGACCGGCGTTTCGATCATCAGCATGTGAGTCGGATGCGGCATAAGAAGTTTGTTCAGGTCGATACGACCTTCAACATAGTCAGACGCAGGTGATGGAAAGCCCATATCAGATTCCCCCGTTCGGGTTGAACTGACGGTAGGTCTTAGCCTCACCCTCATGCGTAGATGCATCGCGGAACGTCGCCGTGTTTGCCTTTATCCACTGGTTAGCCTCACGCAGGCTGAAGTGCCAGTTAACCAGCCCCAGCTGATGGACAAACTCCTGCGTCCTGACGATAACGCCCAGCCCCGGCTCTCGCCTCATGGCAGCCATGAATGCCGCCTTAATATCACCTTCTCTCGCCATCATAAATCCTCCTCTGATAAATACTGTGTGAATAAACAGTAATATCGATCGATAAGATTGATCAAGGCGGACCAGTTAACAGATTTGTAAAGGACTTGAGATGGAAGGGTTTTTAATCGTGCGGGATTGGCGATGGGTAACTAATCTCAAATGACCCACCCCGTAGCCTGCTCAGATAGGAGTGCAAGAGTCATTGCCCGGTCGCCGGGCCTTTTTCAAAGGCGTGGATTCAGGATGCGGGCTTTTCAGGCCATTTAATATCGGGTGCCTTTGTCAGGTCGATGCGATTAACCGCCACCCGGTACTTCTTCCAATCCTTGATTGCAGCCTCTTCTTCTTCAGTAGCCTCACCTATATCAACAGCATCCTGAAGTGGCGCCATGAGGTTAGCAGCCTCATACAGCCGCTGAATTTTTTCAGCCTGAGCCTCCTGCTGGTGCTGCTCTGCAGTTTTAACTGGATTCTTCTCTACACGCGGTCCGTTTTCGTCAAAAATGGAATAGTATCCCTCGGGAGGTGAGCACCAGTTTTTATAGTCCTCTTCACTTATTTCATTGAAGTCCGATAGCGTGAGGCCCGTCTGAATCAGAGTGGCTTCTTTAGCGGACTCGGTGTCCATGAAGTAGAACCCCCGAACGCCCTCTTTAGTTGTGTACATCATGTGTTGACTACTCCGATGGCTGTATAATTTAACTGGACCTGTGATGTGACAGGCGTCCCGTCTTTGTTCGTGATAAAAGCCTGAAATCCGCCTGCACCGATATAGGTGATACTGATAAAAAGCGTCGAGGCCACCTGCCCGTTACCATTACACACAACAACACTGGTCGGCGCGGATGCAAATGCTGTAGCAAATGTCACTGTCGCCGTTCCCTGGCTCGGAACCGGAGCAGCAGCATCACAAACAACCCTTACAGACTGAGTCTGGGATACCGGCGCAACTGCTGCCCTGCTGCTGCCAGAAATGCCAAGGTTAACAGCTGTTTGCCCTGACACTGCGCGACTTGAGAAAGAAAGCGCTCCTGACAAAACTCCGCCGCTTTTATCGTATTTATTGCTGAGGGATGTTGTGAGCGAATTCCAGGATGGGCCGCTGTACTGACTTCCATCAGGCAGGGTGACCGTTATATTTCCGCTACCATAATAAACCTGTTGCCAGTTAGCCTTGTCCAGATTAAGCCCGCGAATAGCTTTCGCAACATCGGCGGCCACCTGTGCAGTAATCCCGACAAGTGCCGCATTTGGGACTGCAGTCCATGCCACACCAGATGCGTTAGGTCCGTTGTAAGCAGTAATGAGAGTAACGCCTGTTGCTGAGTTGACCGACTGCACGCCGAGCGTATAGGTAATGCCGCCAACAACCGCAACAATAAAGTCATTCGCTTTCAGCTCAGTCGTGAAGCTGGTACCCGATCCATTCACAGCTGTTGAGTTGTTTGTTAATGCAATAGTGCCTGCTGGCATAGCTTTCTCCGGGCAATAAAAAACCCGGCGCGGTGGCCGGGTTCATTGATTTGAGTTATTTACTATTTATCGCAGGTGCTTTTGGTGAAGTTCGCCTTTGATACCCACTTCCATCCAAACGGGTTTCCCGCGTAATATTGTGTCTGATTGGCTACTTTCTTAATGCCGTAAATCGGAACGGATACGTCCTGACCACCAATCCGGGCAGTCGCTGAGCACTGCTGAGGTGGTAAAACCTGACAGCCAGCAAGAGCAGATACGGCAAGACATAACACAATCTTTTTCATGATTTTCATCCTTGTTTGAGTTATGCATCTTATACATACATACCCAAAATACATCAAACAAATTGATGTATTTCAAAGATCGATTTTATTAATATCTCTGAACGTTAACTGCTACCAGACGGTTTCGGTAGTTAGTCATGGTTCCTGTGCCTCCCCCTCCAGTATTAAGGTTTCCAATATAGCCACTGGTAACCTGTGTTGTGCTGCCATTAAATCTGGCGCTGCTTGCATATTGAGCAACAACCGGATAAACCTGACCTCCCTGACTCACTGTCCCCGTGTAATTACCAGTGTAAGCAGGAGCCACTGCCCACTCGCCTGACAATGTGAAGTTGGCGTTGAATCCTGAACCCGAGTCAGACCCCTCATCTCCGAGCTTTTGCACATCTCGCAGGACCTTTGTCTCATTCGTTAAAATGCATCTGCCCTGAGAATCATTTATTTGAATGCCCCATGCAGGGACTGGCTGAAATTGGTAACCAAAAATATAAACATTGACCGTTCTTGCGGCTCCAGCACAGCGCAAGCTCCAGACTCCCCCGGATAACTCCATCGCTTCACAAGTGTTTTGGCCGCTTCCCTGAGCGCCATTACTGTTGACGAAAACAAATCTGATGACACCATCGTTATTGAATAGATTAATTACAGCCCCACTCCCTGATGCAGCCGGCACACTAAGCACTCGTTTTTCAAGAAGCGTTAATGGCATTGTGTCACCGATATAAAACGGTATTCCTGCTGAGTCTGTCAGCATTGCTCCATAGGACATATCACCTCACGAACACCAGAATGTTTCCCGGAACATTTGGAAAGGTGCCAGATGAATAGTCAGAGCTTGCTACCTGACTAACAATTATACTGGCACCGCTCGCATATATTTTCTTTCTGCCCGTCCCATTCCTGTCACCGCTGGGCTGAAAGAGATAATCGAGTAAATAACCTGACGGCAATGAAAATGCCTGATTGTCATTGCTTGTAGCGTCGATGGACATAACACCGAGCGCATTGACCTTGACTAGGCCGGTGTTGTTATCGACGCCATTGGCATCCCATGTTCCGAAACCATATGCCATCAGCTTAATTTCCCCATCCTGACGCGCAGGACACCGTTACCATCGTAAACGGATATCTGATTGTTGGTTTGCACCATTCTTCCGTTACCCGGCTCATAACCATTATTTTCAAATACACCACTCTTATTTAGAGCCCATCCTGTTGCGCCTGATACGAAGTTGGTGGATTGAATAACGTTTCCGATTTTTGCATTGGTTATGGATCCATCTTGGATAAATGTGTCTCGCATAAACACCTGCCCGTTAACTGCAGTAAAGGCGAGCTGGTAAGTTCCGTTTGTGGTGTTGTAGATGCCAAAATTGTCTGCACTGAATAAAGCGAATGACTGCGTCGTTCCCCCGTTACCCTCTACACCGAGCTGCATACCAGCGACGAACTTATTGCCGTTACTGTCCACCTGAACTTTCACGCCCCACTGAGCAGAGAGCTTGCCGCTGAGGTCTGAGTAAGCACTAGAGACCTGCTGCACTGACGCGGTGTTCTGGTCTGACTGAGCCTGTATCTGCTCAAACTTCTGAGCATAGGCACTGTCATTATTGGCAACTGTCTGCCGAACGGAAATGATGTCAGCACGGTTGCGCCCATATGCTTCAAACTGGTGATCGACTGATGCGTCTAGGTTCAGGGCGTTCTGAAGTATCCCTTCAATGTTTGTATCGATATTGGATGTAAGGCGGTCGAATGCTTCTGACTCTCTTATCGCCTTGTCGATATAATCGATCATGCCCGGGATGTCAGAGGATGCCTGACCAGAAGCCTGCACAAAAGGCGAAACACCAAATGCGTTCTTGGTCCTGACGTACATGTAATAGGTGTGGTCCGCCTTAAGGCCGTGCAGCGTCCACTGTGACGCCCTGCCGAGAAACTGCGCTTCCGTCTCTACAGCGCCGATTGAGCTGGCTGGAACCTCACCCGTGTACCAGAATTCAAATGTCGTATCTGTTGTTGCTGACACGTTCATAACCGGCACGATATCGGCTGAGAAGATGCCCGGGGTCCATTGAATGAATGTTGGTGCAGAAGGCGCGCCAATAACCAGGCTGACCTGAGTTTCAGCACCCTTCATGCCATTCTCATTACGGCCGCGAACGCCAAGCGTATAAATGCCTGCATCAAGTCCGTAGAAGTCATAGCGGAACTGGTCAGTTTCGTACTGAGCAACAACCTTGCCGTCTGCGTTATAAATATAGAGTTCGAACACGATCTTCTTGGTCAGTGTCGCCGTCTGCCACGTTGCAGTTACCTGCACAGTCTCGCTATTGACATTAATTATGCGCAGGTTTTCGATGTTCGGGACGCGATATCCATTCAGGGTATCGTTAGGCGTTTCAAATACAGCGCCGTCATCCACGATGGCCTGTTTGTTCGGGTCGTATAGCGTTGCTGAGATGCTGTAGACAGAATTGTTTTCGTCTTCAGATACTCCCATGACACGAAACAGGCGCGTGGCTACATCACCTGTAGAGATGACAAATATCGTTCCGTCTTTGACCCAGTTAGGCGTAGTTCTCAGAGTGATGATTCGACCTGAAACTGATGCGATCTGATAGCGTGTAAATTTGCCGTCAGAACCCATGAGCGACATTGTGTCACCGCCGCCTGCCAGAGATGAAACATCTGCGTCTACAGTTATCACCGCGCCGCTGTGAGAGATAATGCGACCGCCAAGGCGGGTTGCGGCATAGTTGTTATCCATGACTTCAATGACATCACCCGGCATAAAGGCAATAGCATCTCGCGCCATCTTGAAGGTGACCTTCTTCGTTTCCCTCTTCGCGGTTTCAAGAAGCCACTTGCCGGCACGAAACGCCTGGCCGCGCGAAGTGCATCCAAATGCTTCGAGCGTGGTCTCGTTATAGCCGTACCGGTCAATCATCTGGTCATCAGACACGTATTCTTTGACCTGCTCCCAACCGTTGTTTGGGTCTGTCCACGACACCACAACAGCATTGAATCGCTCTGACCGTTTCATTGAGCTGTAAGTAAACAGCCCGTCCACAATACTGGCGTTGGTTACAGCTGCCACCGGATCCTGCGGGTTGTCCAGCATGATTGAGAATCGCATGCCGTCCCACAGAGCAATTCCTCGGAACATACCTGCAATCTTGTCGAGAATGTCGCGGGCGCTTGATTGCTCAGTGATATAAGCATTAAGGGTGAAGCGTGGTTCTTTGCCGCCATAGCCATCATCGACAAGCTGATCGCAGAACTGAGACAGAACATACAGGCTGCCGTCATCAACATCGATGTATCCGGCGCGCTTCGCCAGTCCATAACGCGTATTTTTCACTAAAGCGCGAAACAGCCAGGCGGGGTTGTTGGTCCATGAGGATTTAAACCCGCCGGTCCAAATGCCAGTGTATGTTCTGGCGATCGGGTCATAGTTATCAGGTACATCAACAATAATCCCTCGCAGATGATATGTACGGGTTGGAGTGTCGGTGTACTGATCACGGTCAATCACTGCGCCCGCAACAGCAGCATAAGGATATGAAAGACGGTCGTCGGTGATTTCAGTAAAGCTGTTCCAGATGGTGCCATTGGTCATCAGGTCGCTTGAGCTGTCAGGAGTGACGCGGCGCAGACGGATATCAAATGGCTTTTGCAGAGGAGCATCAATGATATGAGCCTCAAGGTACTCGCCTGATATTTTCCCGCTGATGGTGACGGTCTTCTGAATATTCCATGAACCAGCCGTTCCATTGCGCGTCTCGATGACCATGGTTACCGCAGTTTCGTGCTGGTTTCCCTTGGTATCCTGCTCCACCAGCCCAGTTACGCCGATGTTCATTCGCACCCGGGTCACATCAGTGTCGGTTACCGTACGCACCAGAGGCGTGCTCTGGGTTACATCTGTATTAACGACCGTGGTTGATTCAATCGCGTCGAAGCCGGTGATCGGGGACTGATTTGCAGAGCCGGGCCGCCATGCCACGCTGACACCGTTGATAGTGACGTTGCCGGCTGCATCAGTAACGGGGGTTTTATTCAGCTTGAATGATGAAAGGTGACTCTGGTCTACCGGTCCGTAAATCGGACCTTCACTAATTAGATCGAGGACTTTGAGAAACTGCTTTGATTTGAGGTTGTCGTCGATAAGTTTGGGAGTGCTACCGCCACCGCCGCCTGAGCTCATGCTTTCACCTTAACTGATGGAAATATCCCAGTCCTGATTGTTGCTGGTATCAATGCCGAGAGAGATAATGTTGCTGCCAACCACCATTTCACCAACGAGTATTGGAACCGCCCGGCCTTGGCCGACTCGGTTCTCTGCGCTGGTGAATGAGTTGTTGGTAATGGAATTTGTGTCCTGGTCTGCTGAGCTCTGCGTCTTCATGTGTGAGGTCATATAGAGCGAGTAAGCGACAGAGGCGACCGTGACGGCCACCATGATCCATACGGCCGCTACGGCACTGATTGATCCCTCCACAATCGGCACGAAGAGGACTGTCGCGCCGTCTTTAAGGTGCCTGTTCATGTGGAATTCGAGGTTATCAGCAGACACGTCACCTCCATCGATGCGCAGTCGCAGCCGGGTTTTATAGAAATCGCGTTTAAACTCGGGGCATTGAGCAAGCAGAAGTCGCAGGCCTTGCGAGGGTGTATCGACGTTCAGAGTGATTTGGCGGAAATGTCGTCGGAGATTCCCCGCAAATCTAAAGATGAGCATTGTTCATGCCTCCATATAGAGTGCGTCAGGC
Source organism: Pantoea sp. ANP04 (assembly GCF_041982285.1). Classification (NCBI taxonomy): domain Bacteria; kingdom Pseudomonadati; phylum Pseudomonadota; class Gammaproteobacteria; order Enterobacterales; family Erwiniaceae; genus Pantoea; species Pantoea sp. ANP04. The sequence goes on from NZ_JAUTYS010000010.1 coordinate 102,181, forward strand.
TTACATAGGATTGCCGGTAGGGCTCGCGGCGGCTGAGGCGTCCGGCCAGTTCGTGATGAAGAACGGTATTTTCTCCAAGCCAGAGCATTGCGTGGCAGGGATCTGACTCAGGGAAGGCACGCCTAATGATCACATCACCCGGCAGAATTTCGGCCGGAGTAACTTCGTAAAATCCGTTGGCAGCCATATTCTTCAGATAGAGGTTTTCTCCCCTAACCCACCATCCGTTAGTGCGTTCGAAGTCTGGCAGGTCAATACCGCTCAGGTGGTAGGCGTCCCTGAAAAGCGTGTAGCAATCCATCACGCCATGTTCGAATCGGCGTCCCAGCAAATGCGGTACCGGCCGGAGCTTTCGAAGCCTGCCGGCGCTCGCCAGCCACCACTCAATGCCGGTGGATATCTGCGCCACCCTGTCAGCAGCCGAAAGAACGAGCTTTGGCTCTGGATGAGAATGAAAAACGGCGGTGATTTCTCCCGCCGCTTCCGCTCTCATCCAGTCTGTATCGCTTATGCGAAAGTTTCGCCCCGGGTCTGGGTGCTGGTTATCACAGCGCATGAGCCGCTCACCATCAACAATCAGGCCACAAACCTCATCGCGGGATAGCGCCGCATATGCCAGGCATTCATCCTCAATCATCATGACACCTTTGCAGAGCCTGGATAGCCACCATAGGGAAGCGGTTCAGGTTTAGGGAATCGCATCCGGCAACCGGTGAGGTGCTTTGAGCACTTATCCCGTGACATGTCCGAGGTTGGGTTATCTTTCTCATCGGCCACCGGCCCGCCTGAATAATCACAGCCGTCGCCGCGGTAAACCCATTGGCAAACATCAGCCAGAATGGTTCGCGCCGGTATGATGGCGTTATCGCAGTCGACCGGCGTTGCGAGGTTATAGGTGACAGTCTCGAATGTCTCTTCTGCCATCTCCTCAATGACGTAACGAGATACAGCTTCCATAGTCGGGTCTGCATCTGCATTTCCGTTCGGGAAGTTGACCGCATCCAGATGCTTTACCAGCACCTGACGGCGCGTCAACACCGCACCAAGCGCATCATCGAAATCATGGTTGATGCCGGTGATAAGCCCGGAGATGTTCGCTACCTTCATCGTCGGACGTGAGTAGGTGCCTTCGGACTTGGTTTCGAACCCTTCAACCGCGATAGGATACGCTGAGTACTGTCGGCCCTGCCAGATGACGTCGCCGTAATAGCCGTTTGTGCCTGCATGGAAGCGGATCACATCGCCGCCGAATGACTGCAGGTCAACTTCTAACAGGTCAAGCATCGCGCCAACGCCCGAGTCAGTACTCTCGATGATTAGTTCTGCTGGTATGTCTCTCATCGCGGCACCTGCTCAAACGTGGCGGTTAGCTCGTGCTGATTACCGGTTTTCTTAAGTGACCATGACCGGCATACGAACATCCGCTGAACGCCCGTGTCGGATGGCGTCCAGTAGAACGACTCAACAGCCATTCTCGCTTTCAGAAATGCTTCTGCGGCTTTCGCTACATTCGGACGGGAGCACTTCGCATCGTCATACCCGACAAACGTCAGCGAGTAACTGTCCATGAGTGGGTTAATTCCCTTGGTCTGACGCTGCTCGTAGCCGTCACCAAGTTTAACTACGGACGCGTTAGGCGCACGCGAAACCGTGAAGCCCTTTTGAGGGCTCCATGTGAAAGTTTCTGGCATGGGTTATCTACCTTTACTGAGTAAGCCTGAAGGGCGCTGCTGGTCTTTGATAGTGCGAATGGCAACGGTCTGCATCATCTGCGCCATTTGCTTCTGCGTGGCTTCGTCAACGCCGCCTGTAGTCTGGATATCGAAATTGAAATTCATTACCAAACCACCGCCGGTACTGCCCCCACCGTCAATATCCCGGTTGCTGATTACCGAGCCATTATCACCGGGAATCATGTACTGGCTGCCATTGCTGGCTTTGAAGATTTCAGGCTTACCACCTTCACCTACCCGGTACATACTGCTGGCGTTAACGGGACCACCGTGCTCGCGCATTCCTGCAAGAGACATGGTTTGCGCAGCGGTCATTGCCGTGGTGTAGCCAGTCAAGCCGGCAGCAGCCGCGCCGCCAGAAGTGGCAATAGATGCAGCCATTGCAGCCGGTGAATATGCTGCAAGCAGCGTTGCGGCAGAGGCGGCTCCCATCGCGGTTGATGATGCCAGGGCTGCAGCGGACGTAGCCTGGTTGGAAAGTATTGCTGCCTGCTGAGCTGTTTGACCAATGACCTGCGATTTAACCCATTCCAGACCCATCTGAACCAAACTACTAACCACTGAGTTCAGAATGGTGCTACCGATATTGGCAAATGCCTCTCCAAGGCTTTGCGTTCCGTTCAGCAGGCCCGTGATAGCGTTTGACGCCCCGCCCTGAAGCGAGTCTATAGCGGTCGCCAGAAGCTCATTAGACTGGCTCTGGCTACGATAGATTTCCCACTGCGCGGCAATTCGCTGCTGCTCATACTCTGTATTAGCAGCATTCCGCAACGCCAAGCCTTGCTGCTCAGTAACCAGTCTCTGTTGCTCGAACTGCTGGATGAGCGCGAGCTTTTGAGCATTTTGGTTAGCAAGTTGCTGGACAGGGTCGACAGTGCCAACGGCTTCCTGAGCTGGCGAAACCGCCTGTTGCGCGCGTATTTTGGCAATATTGATCTGGTATTGCTTCTCCAGCTGTTCGGCTGTTGCATCGGCCTGTTGCTGAGTGATTTTCTTCGCAGATAAAGCAGTTTTCAGATCCTCTAAATCCTGCTTATAGCTAGAGTTTTCCCGTGCTTCGGGCAGAAGCTTTTCTGCCGCAGCCTGAGCGCGGATTGCATTGCCAGTATCCCATTTTGCTGCTGCATACTCGCCAGCAAGCTTGACCTGCTCTGGGGTAGCTGATGATCCAAGGGATTGCTGCGCTGTCAGTATCGCCTGGTCTCTGCTTAACTGTCGGGTCGACTCTCCTGCCAGCTCAGACTGTTCTTTCAGCTTCGCCAGCTTTTCAGCTACTGACTCTGCCGATGACGCCGACCGCTTAGCTTGAGACTCTGCATCTGACGCCGCTTTCTTTCTGGCATCTTCAGCCTGCTGGAGATCGAAGTTTTCCCCAGCAAGGCGTTTAGCAGCTGCAATCTGATTAGGGTTGCTGGTTACCTTGGCTTGCTCCATGCCAGCCTTAGTGACTGCTCGCAGGCGTTCGTCCTGAATTTTAAGCAACTCGTTTTGCTGCTCGAGCCCCAAGATCGCCTCATCCCCTTTTGGCGTCGCTGGAGACACCTGCAGTGATTTGGGGTTGTATGCCTGACCGGCTTGGTTGGCGCGGTTTATCTGATCAGCTGTTGTGCCAAACGCTTTTGCAACTGCACCCTGAACTCTCTCGAGGGTAGTGCCACGCTCAATTAACCTGTCGTGTATGCCCATTGCAGTCAGCATGTTATTGCTTAGCGTAACCTGCGCGTCGTCGCGAAGTTTCGTGGTATTGGCTAACTTGCTTTCAGTGTTTTCAAGATCGCGTTGCTTCTGGTTAATCTGATCGGTAAGTTGGGCGGCGCGCAATAACAGGCCGTTACCTTGCTCTATCGTTGTGCCGTACTTTTTCCCAGATGCCTCCGCCTCATCTCTCTTTCTGGTAAGTTCTGCAATTTCATCTTTGAGGTCTGACACCACATCTTGCTGACCTCGCAATGCAGTATTTGCATCGGCGATCGTGCCACGCAGCGAGGTATTACTCATTGCTTTGAGCGAGTCGGTTAGACGGTCTACTCCATCCGCAAACGAGATTGCTTCCTGCTTTGCCTGCTGGGACTGCTGCCAGAAATAGAAGATTGCTGCACCTGCCAGCATAGCCACGCCAGCGGGGCCGCCGACAAGACCAAGTGCTCCGCGCAGCAATCCAAGAGACGTTGAGGCAGCGCGTGTGGCAATCACTGATGCTTCCTGAGATGCGATATACCGTCCATTGGCAGCAGTGGCCACGCCTGTTGCATCAGCCGCAGCAATACGGGCTGCACTGACTGATGCCTCTGCTGAGGCAATGGCGGCGGCTCTGGCTTCTGCTGTGGCTGCTTCTGCTGCTGCTAAGCGAGTATTCAACGCAGCGGATGCCTGTTGTAACTGTGCCATGCGTGTAGCAGTGGCAACGCGCCCCTGATCCGTAATTTGTGCACGCAAGCGCTGTGCTTCGAGTGCCTTTTCTGACTCAATTTGAGCGATGGTAGTACGGATTGAAGCCGATTCAGCCTCCGCTAACTGCACCTCAGCAGCAACAGAGGCCTGCGTGCTGCGCATCGTCGCCAGGCGTCCTTCTGCTAACTGCAGCGTCTGGATGGTTGCTGCTTTCTCTACGTTAGCGAGGCGCAGTTTAGCGGACGCCTCTAGCTCAGCATCTTTCGCAGCAACTTCTGATGCTTTCGCTGATGCGATAGTCGCGGCTGTGTCTTTTAACTTTGCTGCAGTAGCCATAACCAGTGCACCGGCAAAGCGGCTACCCATCGCCGCAGTCAGCGTAACGAGCACGGCACTGATGGTGTCGAGATTCTGAGAAAGGGAAATAATTCCCGAATTGAATGCCTTAATCCCGGTCGAGACGGTTGAGCTTTCGCCAACAAACTTGGTGATGTTGTTGGTAGCGATCGTAAACGCCTGGCTCATTGTGGTCGCGGTGTTGGAAAACTCTTTGGCGATTGCGTCGCTCTGCTTCAGCAGGCCGTTTACTACAACTTCCGTGGTTAGCTTCCCTTCAGCAGCCATTGCGCGCAGCTGACCAATGGTCACGCCGAGTGAGTCAGCCAACGCGACAGCCAGACGGCTACCGTTCTCAGATATGGAGTTAAATTCTTCGCCGCGCAGAACGCCAGACGCAAGCGCCTGAGAGAGCTGCGTCATTGTAGAGCTGGCTTCTTCAGTTGTTGCACCTGAAACAGCCAGTCCTTTGTTGATAGTCGATGTCAGAGTGATCAGGTCTTTAGTGCTTGTGCCGGCGCTGCGGGTTGATCGCTCAAGGCGACCGTAGAGGGTGGCGGTCGCTTCAAGTCCTGAACGGGTGCTTTGCGCTATGTCGAACACGCGCTGAGTGACGTCGGCAAGTTGCTCGGTGGTGCGTACGGAGTTTACGAGCTTGTTGTTGACCGTTACCCACTCATTGCCCCATTCCGCGACTTGGTGAACAGATAACGCGGCAAGGAGGCCTTTAGCTACTCCTGTCAGGCTAGAAACAGCGCCTTCCATGTAAGATATCGACTTTTCTGTTTTGCTAACGCTGGCCTCGAGTCGACCCATGCTGCCACTCATACCACTTAACGCGGCATCGACTTCTCTCCGCGCCGCAATGAGTTTGGCCGTCTCCATATCAATTTCGTAGACGATACTGCCTGCGTTATAAGCACCAGCCATCATGATCTCCAGGCATAAAAAAACCCCGCCTGAGCGAGGTTATGTGTTCGATACCGAATTTAAATTTTCGATTTGCTGACCGAATAGGATTCGACTGTACCGTTATGTGTTTTGACTGTGAGCACCTTTGCATCTGCGCCGAAAGCGCTACCAATGCTGTAAGTCCACATCAGCAATTCATTACCATCTGAATCCACAGTTGTGGTAGATGGTTTGCCAAAGTAGGAGATCACTTCCTGCTTAGTGGTTTCTCCTTTGTGAACGTTTGCCAAGTTCGACTCATCAAAGTTTGTGCCGGTGTAGACGCAGCCAGATAGCAAAACCGCAGCAATGGCGCTAAAAATTAGTTTTTTCATATCCCTATCCCCATTAGTGTCAGTGTGTTAAATCCTAGCACGTCGTGGTAGCAAGATGGCGCAAAGAAAAAGCCACCCGAAGGTGGCTTGATGTCAGATGTGATTTTCACATCCAATCTGTGATTTATCGATAATCTGTGTTCCCTCAACGCGGAAACCGTAAGTGCCGAAGAGGAAGGCATGGTTTAACTGATAAATAACTACATCACTTAAGCCAACCGCACACTTGTCTTTCTCAATGGCGTGGTCCATCGCTGTTTTAACATTAGGAATACCTAACGGGAAAATTACGATCGGCGCTTTGTCCTCGCCAGTAACTCGAGCGCCTTTTTCAAACTTGGCGGCATTAAGATTGTAATTTTTAGTGCTCGCGACGGTCATATCAGCCACGCGTACAGTGCATCCTGAAAGTAAAAGCGCTCCGAGCGCCAATGCTAAAACCTTTTTCATTTAATGTTTCCCTTGATTGCAATCGGAAACATCCTATCATTAATTCTTTACATTGCAATGTAAGAAAGCAGCCACAAAAGCGATAGCATTATATTAAATTAGCTCTGCTTGGTTGCTGCCATTTTCCTTTTCTTTCTAGCAAGGTAGTCATCAGCCACCGCATCATACTCTTCTTTGGTGAAGCCTTTCTGATCCGGAAACTTCGCAGCCAGCAGCATCTGGAACTCGGTCATCGTCAGTTTTTCAGCCTCATCGCGACTCATATCCAAATGCGTGCGGGCGGCGCTGATGTATTCAAACGCATTGAATTCAGATGATGCCTGCGCGCCTTCGTGCCGCTGAAGCTTACGCACTTTAGCTTTGCCAATGATTCCGTGCTGAATCAGAGCCTGTGCGATAAGGATCATGTCACCTACCGGCATGGATCCTTTGCGATAAACAAAAGACCATTTACCTGACTTGCCAACCCGCAACTCGCCAATCAGCGGGCTCGCGTCTTCATCTGTGCAGGCATTCAGCACGCTCATTGCTGCGTATACCGCTTGCTTACTGAATTGAGGTGATGCCACATACCGGCTAAGCCATTTTGGTACGCTGCCATAAGCATCAATCGCTTTGCGCATCAGTGACGAAAATTCATCATTGTGCAGGTAATGGAATGCCTGGACGACTTCTTCCGGATCACCAATCTTCATCATGTTGATGAATGAAGGCCTGAAGAAGTAGTCACGATCGCTGAGTGACATAACGCATTCACCGATTTCTTTCGCGGGAACCATATTGCCTCCATAAACATTATCAAGGGCTGATAACCAGCCCTTTGGAATGGTTACGAAGCAGTGACAGTCACAGCGGAAGTCGCGGTGAAATTACCGTCATTGGATTTGAAGGTGATCGTCGCGGAACCAGCAGCAACTGCGGTGACCAGGCCAGTGCTGTTCACTGTTGCTTTGGTGGCATCTGAAGTTGTCCATGTGCCGGTGCGGTCGGTTGCATCGGTTGGCTGTACTGCGCCAGTCAATTGACGCGTCGCGCCAACAGCGAGTGATGCAGTGGCTGGTGTAACAGTAACGCCGGTTGCCGGTATTGTTTCGTCAGTATCGAGCACCTGAATAGTCGTTGCATCGCCCACCTTGAACTCCGTGGTAAATGTTACGATGTCATTCGTGCCGCCATCAGAACTCAGCGCTGTAACGACCATGTAACCCTGGAATGTGACTTCGCCATATTCCATACGAACCCAGATTCCAGGCTGGCGACGCGCTTTAAGCTCGGCAGCAAAGTACTTGATAAAGCGGCCTACACCGTACTGGTCGAGCTTGCCCTTTTTGCGCACTTCACCTTCAAAACTGATCGTGAAATCAGAGTTGGTGATGATGCTTTCAACGAAGCCGCCACCATCATCAGCATCTGATGTCACCGTATTAGGGGAGAAGTCCCACCCTTTGCTTGTGCCGGCTGCCAGTGCTTTCCATTCCGATTCCTGCGGCAGTACATCGCTGCAGCCATCGGCAACTTCAAGCACAACGGCGCCACCGAACAAACGTTCGTTGCTGTTCTGGCATTCAGCCATGTTTAATTCCTCTTTGACGTTTTAGGAGCTGCCGAAAGTGGCAACAAACTGAAGCCGATAGACCAGGCGGCCTTCGGTTGTTTGGACGGGGGCGGGAATGCCTCCGAGGTTTTCCAGATAACCGACGCAAGCATCAGCCATTGGGTTTTGCTGAACGTAATCGATGACGTCCTGTACACGCTGATCCACTATGCCATTCGCGCTCTTAGCGCCGATGACATCGACCATCACGTAATAGTCACCGCCAAGCTGGTTGCGTACAGGCCCACCGCCATTAGGACGGAAAACCATGAAGTTATCGGTGAGCTTTCCCGTGTCATTCCACACAAGAAGCTGAGGGAGATAGCCGGAAGTAAGTGCTGCATCATTGAAGTAGTTCAGCACGCGCTTGTGCATCGGAGGGGTCACAGTGACATCTCCTTTTTAATAGTGCGGTCAATCAGCTCGCGCGAATCTTCGAAGCCCTTAGTCAGGAACTCTTTCTGAGCGGTTGAGCGCCGGAAGTTTTGCGGGATGTTAGGATCGTGAACATAGACGGCATAGTTAGCTGAGTAGCCCACTCGGCCGGTCAGTCGCGTTCCTTTAATGTCCAGCTCTCGATACTGACTGTTGATAAGCGTGGAGGTGTCGATAGGCGTGTACAGTGCTGCCTGAGATGAGCCGATGATTAATGCGCTCTGCAGTGCCCTGACAGCCTTCCTGCCCTGAATGTCGCCAATTAGTGCGTTGAGGTTCTGCTGGGCCTGCCGGATGCCGCGGACTTTTACTCCCATATCAGCCCCCCGTCAGAATTGCATAATCATCAGCCAGCCGCTCAAAGGTGTCTGCATAGCGAATTGCCTGCATAACCTCATCAGCGCCCACGGCGATCGGGTCAGGATTGCTCGACGCACCAATCAGGATGTAATCACCGGTGGCCTTCACATCGGTGCTGGTTGCAAAGTTGACGGTAAGCGTCACCTGAGCAACGCGCTCATCGTGGCGTAAGCCCTTCCAAGTTTTTCCGTCGAAATTGATGTAGTTACCCGCTGCATCGCGGAAGCCTTCCCAGATGTAATCAACGTACTGACGACGCACGTCATCAACTGAACCTGCTTGGGCATCAGCCAGTGAGGACAGCGCAGAGCCTTTGTTGAATACCGGGTCACGCCAGTTGAATTTGAAACCGGAGTCATGAATTGGGACCATGGTGCCATCGAAGGTGTAGCTCTTCGCATCCAGAGCCGCACCAATCTGACCGGACATTGAAGTGTGAGCCCAGCCACGGCCGCCGGTGCGAGCATATTCATACACGGACTCTTCCAGGCGCACTGAACGAGCCAGCGGCATCAGGTCATTGAGCAGGGTGAACTCGGTGTTTGGCTCGAACTGGGTGAGCACAGTCTGATCGTAAGCGCGGTAGAGGCGACGAATGTCATCAACAGCGTTTACTGCATCAAGTACTGGAGCGCCCTCTGCCTCACCACGCCACTGAGTGCGAGCCAGAAAGTCAGCCGCAGCCTGTGCGCTGGCATTACGTGCAGCGGTCAGCTTTTTAAATTGACCAGAGTTGGCTGCGAGGTTGCCGGTCTCGGTCGCCTTTTTAGTGGAGAATACAAACATTCGGTGCTCCTTACTTAATGACAACGCGCAGGAGGTCACCTGCTGTCGCGATAGTGTATGGACGGTCCTCTTCCACGTAAGCGCGGACAGACTCGTCGGTTGCAACAGCTTTCACGCGACCATTTGCGATCGACAGTGGCTGGCCCTTGGTATAAGTGCCGGTTGCGGCTGGCACGTTGAAGAACACACCAGGCGTTGGGTGCATCGCTACAACCAACTCACCAGCCAAGATGGTGTCATCCACCGTCTTGCAACGCAGGTAGTCATAGTTAGCGACATACAGAATCGCCTGCTCATTGCCTGCAACTGATGCGGTGAACTTCTTCGTGGTGTTATCGAAGAAGCCGATAGTGCCAGGCTTGGTGTCAGCAGACGCAGCGCCTTCGCGATGAAGTTGCGGGTTAGCAAAGATGCCGCCCGCGTGAATTACGTTCTTTCCGTCTTTGGCCATCATTTACTCCGGCATTTCGCTGACTGATTGATTGGTAGCGGTCTGACGGAAAGAACCGTTCAGGCCGGTAGTGGTCTGGCACTGTGCATACAGGCCGTCAAGCGCTGCGCCATCGAGAGCGTTGACAGCCAGATCATCGAGGCCAAACTTCGCTTTTACAGCAGTGCGTTTTTCGCCCTTCTCTTTGTCGGCGTTAACCGCAAGGCCGCTTTCAATGGTGGTCAGTTTGTCGGCAAATGGCTTGAACCATGCCGGGGCCTGCTCGCTGTTTGCTGCGGTCTCTTTGGCCTTCTTGTCGTCCGCTTCTTTCTTCAGGCGAGCGGCCTTTTCTTCAGGCGTTTCTTTGTTGTCAGCCGCTTTTTCGGCAGCCATCTGGTTATATGCGTCCATCAACTCGGCATCGGTCTTGCCTTCAGTCGGCTTACCAGCTGCTTTCAGCGCATTTACGATCAGCTCTTTCATCGGATCTCTTTCTCCGTTGGTTTTAATTTCGTACTCAGTAGGTTTGCGCACGACTTCTTGTGGTTCGCCGACGAATTGGGCTAGGCCTTCATCATCGATGAGGTATTTCTGTTTGAAATAGCGGGTGTCATCACGGTAGATGAAGGTGTCCGGCCACACAGTTTCGGGCCAGAGCCAGTTATCATCAGCCCGGCCTTCACGAAGCTTGTCGCTTATGGCTCGCTGGATGTCATCGAATGAGAAACTGGAGGCATTAGTGAAGAAGAATTTCGTTTTATTCAGCAGCCCCTCACGGGTGCAGTCTGCAGCATCAGCCAAGCTGGCTATCTCAATTTCCTGGTCATCACCTTCAGCATTAACGAAGATTCCAACACCCTCTCCCGGCGTTCCCGCACCAGGCTCATCAAGCAGCACAGCCACATGGTCGAACATCATGTTGGTAGCGATTTCGGTGTATTTTTTACCCTTCGATTCGCCGTTAGCTGCGATGCCGGAGTAGAGGAGCCCGGTAGAGATATGGATCGGGTCAACGTTAGTGCCAGCGGCCATCTCATCAAGCCTATTCACTAGGCGCTTACCCTTTTCGCTGGATTCGGCGTAACGACGGTCAACGTACATGTCGCCGGTCACCTTGCCGGCGGCGTGACTCACATTCTGCAGCCATGCGCCAACGTGGTAGTTGTTCACTGCGCGAACATCCCGGGCCGATACGTGCTTGCCATCAACCTTAGGGTGACCTAATGGCATCGGGTTTCGTTCTAGCGTGTTATATGCCTTGCCAATTTCTGCTGCCGGGTACAACTTCCGGTTCATCACGATATCGTCGACAACGGGCGTGATGCCGCGAACCACAATGTGTGGTTTATCGTCGATGGTTTCGGTAGTGATGTTTGAAGCGGAGTTGACGACGGTCAGCACGTTAACGCGATTGCGCTTCATGCTGTGTCCTCATAAGTAGCAATAAAAAACCCGCCGTAGCGGGTTATTTCAATCTAGGTACTTTTGCAATTCATACATCGAGTTTACTTCGGATATTTGACAAGACAGCGCAATATCTCGAAGGCTTCCTATTTTGAAGGTATAGGGTTCTGATAATATTGCGTCTCTATTTAAGCAAACTCTGTATTCGCTTTGGTGACTATATTCGCTTTGCTTATGAAAGACAGCATCATCGAAGTTTTCAAGAGATAGACTCTTTTCTTTATCGTAATAGGTCACTTCCTTAGCAATCAGTCCTCTTACAGCACCTGAACTTATCAGCTTGTCCGCTGCTTTTCTAACTCGGCTAATGAATTCTGGGACGCTTGGTATGATAACTGCGAACTCACCTATATTTTTAGCCTCTTCAGGTAGAGTGAAGTATCTTTGCAATTTATTGAAATCATCTTCAGAAATGCGGTCATCCAAGGAAATGCCATGACTATGCAGGTAGGTCAGACATAAAACATTTATGTTCTCATGCGCATTTCGCTTGATAACAACAGGCGCAGCTAAATCTTTACTGGTTATTGTAAATGGCTCCATGCCAGGTGGGTTAAACTTAATTTGCAAACCCTCTGGCACCAACCAAGCACTGACACCTTCATTTTTATCGCCGATATTTCCAGATTGCGCCTCCTCGTAATCCCTAAAGTACTTAATGGTGTTCATGTACAAATCACCATTTAAAAAATCTTCGCGGTACTTATCCTGTGAAAAAACCTTCACAAAAAAACCAAAGCTTTTATTCATTGTTCAGTCCCTTCTTGTTGATGAGACATGTAAATTATTATTTTTTTTGCCTAGGCCCAAGCTTTTCTTTCGTTCGATAGTCGATCGACCAAACCTATATTTACGACCTTTTCACTATCATCAAGGATGACCGGTACCTGGCTGCAATAGCAGTTAAAGCGGTTGCCGTTGACGGCATAGAAGGCCTGAACTTCTTCCGTAGTGTACGTGCGTCCATGCCGTGCTGCGTGCCACGATCGCGTTGTTGGCTTGAGCGCGGACAGCCAGAGCAATGCAGCATTCAGTCCTAACCGTTCACGCGCCCAGTCAGTTTCCTGCCATTGAGCCTTACGGAGCGCCCCGACCTGCTCGGTCTGCGCAATGTTCTTTGCCTGCGCCATACTGACATCCAGGCGCTTACTTATAATTTGTGCCGTCTCGCGTGGGTTGATTCCCCGGCCAATCGCATCAGATATCACATTAGCCAGGTCAGCACGGGCTGCATCGCTGATGCCCTTCCATTCGCTGTATGTGGAGACATAAGCGGCTACGATCTGGTTCTGGTATGCAGGACTACTAAACAATTGCGCCAGGGTGGTTTGCTGTTCGTAAATTGGCGACTGCACGGACAGATTCGTGAATGCCTGATGTGTGCCGCGCTCATACTCTGCAGCGACATATTCCAGTGCCCACAGGTTTTGGCTACCTCCATCAAGCAGGACATCATCCAGAATCAATTGCACTCGCTGTAACAGGTCGGCTAATTGCGTCGCTGTCATGTCGTAGATGTAGGTTCCCGCGTTGACCTGATACAGCGTTGCGGGGCCATCTTCGTTATTACAGAGGATGAATCCATGCTCGCTGTTAGCCTCATGCTCACGGCCGGTTAGACGCTCGTCGAATAGCAGTCTCAGGCTGCGCTTGATGTCCAGATACCGCGACTCGATATCGCGATACATCCGTCCAACCTGACGTGAGGATTGCGTGGGGTCTGCTTTATTGCGCGGTACGATTGGTGTCCCGATTCGGGTTATCGCTGTTGTTGTCATCTGTCAGCGGGTCCTTATCGGTTTGTGCTTCAGGGTCTGGCGTTGCTGGTTCTTTAATTGGCTCAAGCTCACCCGCAGCGCGTATCTCATTAGGCTCAACAGATGAGGTGCCGAATGCCTGCTGAGTCTTCTGCGCAACATCAGCCAGCGCCTGCATGTTGGCGATCTTCTGTTTCTCACTTGGCGCGAGAAGGTCAGACCATGCCAGTGTGACCTCACCGGTTGAAGGTGGGTCGATGATGCCGATCGCCCAAAAGCGCTCAATGACTCGCGTCACCAGATTAGTCATGAATCCCCAGCGGCGGCCATTGCAACGTGTTGCCCATGCTGTCTTGTCTTCTTCAGAGGCAAGGTTGCCAGTCTGCTTGCCAAAGAGGATGTTGAACGGGCATTGAATCGTTGCGCAGAACTGGTTAGCCGATACTGTCCAACTCGGTGTCGGGTCAGCTGCTGCAACGGAGAGCACTGAAGTTTTACCTGATTGTGTTACTAGCGCCGAATCGGTACCGCTATTAAGTTTGCGAACCTTGTCATTCATTGCGTCGCCAAGCGTTGCATATCCAGCCTCTTTTGCCGATTTAGCAATGGCAGCCATATCTGTTTGCGCATCGAATTCTGTAGCAAGCTGACGGCTGGCATTCTTCAGGAACCCTTCGGCGCTACCGCCCTTCGTCTTCTCGATGTCCAACAGGTCGTTATATCCGGGTTCAAGAAGGGGAATGCCCGAGAGAATATTCTCGTCTTCAGAGCCTTCACAGATCATGATGATCCGATCAGGATGCACCTGAACCGCGCGCGGGCTGCCAGTCGCTTTATCATCACCAACAGGCTGCTCATTAAAGTGATAGCTGACCGGCTGGCCGTATGTATCTGAATGGGTGTCTACATCGGTGTTGCCCGGCGTAATCTGAGCCTCCCATGCAGGAATTAGCTTAACCAGCGCCTTGGGTCCAATCCGCTTAACCACTGAAGTATCTACCGGCTCTTTCCAGTCCCGATTATCTTTCACCTGAATGAGCAAGGCTGAGTAACGGCCAACCATATTGCGGCGATCGGCGTCTTTAATCTTCGCCCATTGCTTTTTCATCAGCTTGGTGACTGACTTTTCCCATTCCGTTGTTTTGGTGGACTCTCGGTCTTCATCGCCGTCAATAATGGTTGGGTTGTCAGTCCAGCAGGAGTCCAGAAGCTTATGCACAGCCGCGAATCCAGTAGAGCCACGACGGTACTGCCGATAAAAGTTATCAAAGGTTAGCTGCTCAGGATAGCCAAATTCATCCCATAGTTTCGTGCGCTTGGTATTGCCATTCATGCCGCCGTAAAGCATGCGCTGCCGCCCTAAAGCATCAGCAAGGGCATTCACGAGGAACTGTTCCCCGCTATTTAATTCACTCACTGAGAGCTCCTTAGAAGAAGATTGCGCCGGTCTGCTTGTGGTTGGTCTTCGCTACGGCAAAATAGCGAAAGGCATCAGCGCCATGCGATGTGAAATCATGTAATGGCTTGTCTTTCCAGCAGCCGCGTTTGTCGTCCCACTCTTTTCGGTACCCCTCAAGGTGAGAGATACCCAACTCGCATTTAGCTGAGTCAAAGGCGCATTTTGTAAGGATTTCACGGACCGAGTCGATGCCGGTATCAACTCCAAGCTTTGGAGCGACCTTGAAGCGAATTGAATAAACCTGTCCTTCGATTTCAAAGCCTTCTGCAGCTATCTGCTTGCGGCTCTTGCCGTCTCCGGCGAACTCACGGTTATCGATATCGTGCGGTGCCCAATGGTCGCCATACTCATAGCCACGGTCTTTCAGCACCTTCATGTAGTGTCGCAGGCCTTCACCGCTGTTCTCGTAGTAGTCGATGACATGGAATTCATCACCAACCTCACGTATGAACCAGATGGCGGTGGAGTCACCTACGCCGATATCCCAGAAGGTGTGAACCAGCTGATGAGAGTTGTCAGGCAGCGTGCCAATACGCTTCTGCTCGTAAAGCTTGCGGAACTGCTTGGCATAATAAGCTCCTTCGACTGACTGCTGAAAAGCCTCCGCTGGTATTGACGGATATTCGCGCTTCATGTCATCGCCGAGCGTTTTCTCTTTGGCGTAATACCAGGCTCTCTGGCGCTCGTTGGTTACCACACTATGCTTCGCCTCGATGTCAGCGAAATAATCGCTCAGGCGCTGCGGGATTGGCTCTACGGGGTCGATTGCATACAGGGGATTCTTCCACCATGAGAAGAAAAAGAATTTCCAGTCTAACTGTGAGAGCTGCTTGCCCTGAATGAGCGCCTTTTCTGCCGACTGGCAGTAATCGAAGAAGTAACCAGCCCTGCCTTCCGCAGTGCTTTCAATAGTAGTGAAACAGTCGCCTGATACTGCTTCAAAAGCACCGGTAACAATCTCGCGGGCCTTGTCCGGGAACTTAGCGCATATCTTGCCGAACTCGGAAACATGCAGATAACGAAGCGTGCCACCACGGAAAGACGTGCTGATATAGAGCGAACCACCTTTGCTGAATACCAGCTCGCCCGCTGCATCATTGCTTGCAGGGTTAGCGGCCTTAATCTCATCCGGAAGGCGGTCATAGGCATATTTTATCTTCTCGCGGAATAGGCGCTTTGCGTCGTTCAGAGTGTGGGCTATCAATGCGCATTTGGCTGCTTCGAACAAAGCTGCGTCGAGCTGGATGATGCAGACCTCAGTCGTGAACCCTAACTGGCGAGCCTTCAGGATGATGTTGCGGGTATCCTGTCCTCTTTTTTCGACCATCCGTATGTCAGGCGGATAATTGAGTTCAGAACGCGAAATTCGCGGCCTGATAGCTCAACCTTGCATAGTGCATCCTGAATCTGATTAGCCAGTCGCAGAAAGCCGTTATCAAGGTCGGCCACATGACCTCCTGGCTTATCTGGTATGAGTTGTTTATTGATGAAGTCAACACGCTTCAGGTTGCTCATTCTGGCACCTCCTCGTCAGCACCAACGAGACGAATACCGTTGCTATGAACAACTAGAGCGCCGCCATTCTCTGTCATTTTCTTAATCACAAGGCAACCAAGGCAGAGGACAATATCAACTACTTCTTCTCTGCCCCCGTAAGCACTAACACCTAGAGACTCAAGTGCTTCGTATGGGTCAGGCGTGTTAAAAGTGTCGAGAGAAACGAGGTTGTAGTAGCTGGATATTTGTTCAACATCTATCGCGCCGCCGTGAGGTATGACCTGATCACAAACCTCGTCAATCACATCAATACTCGCTTTAAAAAACTCTCGGCCTTGATTAACCCGGTAGCGAGACAGGAGCTGGTGAATCTGTTTTTCATGCTCCCAAGGGTTATTTGTTCTAAACCTACTGATAACGATGAATGGAGTTGGCACGCCAGTAGATCCGGATAACTCTTTGGCGCGCTTTTCCGGAGAAGTGTTTGTCATGCCGACTTTATAAACACCTGGCATGCTTTCATTAGCTAATACGTAAACCCATCCGCAAGGGGTAAATCCCTCAGGAATAGGCATTGATTCATGGGATGTTAGTTTGAGAATGTCATTAAAATCTGCCATAATTACTCCTGTGAATTGATCCAGTCATTTCGCATCAGGCCTCGAAGCTGTTAGCGCAGCTCGGGGCTTTTTCTTTGGTCAGTAGCTGCTCTATGCGCATCAACCGGCGCGCCATTTCAGACTCAGGTGAAACCACATCCAGATAAGCCAGCGCCAGACTCATCATCTGGAAGAAGCTGTGACGCTGCTTTCCTGATGGTCGCTTCATGCGGCTTACAGCTGCGTCATCCAGACCGAGTACCTTCGCTAATTCTCCCTGTCCACGTTCAGCCAGCTTGTTCAGTAGCTGACTTTCAATCTCTCTCGCTTTTTTGCGATATGTTGCAAGTTCCATCATGTAATATTCCTTTTGTTCAATTAGTTGCGTGACATTGCGGTGAGCAAGTCACTTGGGTTTTGCTCCGACATTTCGGTGGGAGCGGCTTCAGAGTTTTAAAGAGCGGTGTTGCTTAAGCGGCCGTAGCGCGCTGTGGTGCAAAGACTAAGCTTTCCTTCTTCACCGGCATGTAATCGGTGAATTTCTTTGTGGCTTCCTCAATTGCCTGGGCTTTACCTGGTGATGCTCGGCGGAATCCATATGCAATTTGATCGAGGTAGCCAACAGATGTTTTCGCTAGTACAGCAAGGCTGACCCAGTCTTCAGCTGAAGACTCCTTGCGCCAGCGGAGCAGTTCATTACCCATTGGTGCCTCCTGTTTAACTTCAAAGCTAAGTTTAGCGTTATGCTAAATAACTAACAAGCAGTATTTAGCAAAATGCATATTTATCACATTGCTAAATAGTGTGAGAATCAGGCCATGGAAAATAAAAGCGTCAGAAAAACCAATCTCAATAACCTCCTGAAGAGGCATCTTGAGAACGATGGCAATACAAAGGCTGGATTCGCAGAGCTTTTGGGCATCAGTGCGTCCCAATTTAGTCAGCTGCTTGGGGAGAATAGCGTTAGGAACATCGGGGATAAGATGGCTAGGAAAATTGAAGTGGCTTTAAAGCTGCCCAATGCCTGGCTTGACTCCATCCACGAAGATCAGCCGCAGGTTGATGCCAACGTCTCAAGCCCCCGGGACTACAAGCCAACTGCGCGCTACCCCGTTTTAAGCAAGGTTCAGGCTGGCTCATGGGATGAAGCCTGCGAACCCTATACGATAAAGGATGTCGATATGTGGCTTGAATCTGACGCACATACGCAGGGAGATGCTTTCTGGTTACAGGTGGAAGGTGATTCGATGACGGCTCCTATTGGGTTGAGCATACCAGCAGGAACGTACGTTCTGTTCGATACTGGCCGTGAGGCGGTGAATGGCAGCCTGGTCGTGGCAAAGCTGACCGACGACAACGAAGCTACGTTTAAGAAGCTCATCATTGACGGCAGCCAGAAGTATCTGAAAGGCCTGAACCCTCAGTGGCCTATGGTGCCGGTGAACGGTAACTGTAAGGTGCTGGGCGTTGCGATCGAGACGAAGATGAAGCTGGTTTAGGGTTAAGTGGCCGGAAGAGACGTTCGGGTTAGATTTTACGAGGATGCTTTATGGAAGATGTTGATAAAATAAATATAGCGGAAATTGTTCTTTCAACAACTATTGAAGATTTGACGAATTTCCTCAAAAGCTTTGAGAAGGATGATCACGATCTAAAATGCTCATGCTGCAAAGGTACCAGGTGGGAAATTAACAGCAATCCAAACGATAAGAGCAAGCCAGTTATAGTTACTATGCCTCTTCCTCTAATCAACGGGTCGGGGGTATGGGCTTTCTACGTTGTGTGCTACACATGTGGAGAAATTAAGCTGTTCCATACGAGCAAAGTAGCCACTTGGCTGCATGAGAAAAGACAATGATTACACCATGCTTTGATGATGATTTCTTCGTCCGTGAAGCACATTTTAATCTACAGCAACTTAACTCTGCAGCTGATATACTTGAAAACCAAGATGGCAGCCATATGCTGGTTGCCGAAAGCATAACTATCGATTTAGAGGAGGATGCCATGTCAAACAATAACTCATACGGGCAGGAGCTCCTTCACGCCCTGAAAATTAGTTGGCCTATTCTCGTCATCGTTGTTGCTTGTGTTTTTGGCTTTTTCCAGTTAACACAAAGTAGGATTGACAGCCAAATGGCTGAAGTGCGAGCCCAAATTACAGCAAACCAAAAGTCTGCATCTGAAGACAATGCCGCGCTCCGTACTGATACGAATCAAGGGCTTGATCGTATAGCTGATAAGCTGGACGACATTGGGAAAACACTTACGGCCATTCAAGTTGAACAAGCCACCCAAAAAGCCAAATCTGACAAAGCAAACTAACCCGGCCACCGAGCCGGGTTTTTAATGCCTGTAGCCGATAGCCCGCCACTGAGCGGGCTTTTTTATGCCTGCTAAACCTCGCAATCAAGCCTCCTGATGGCTAAAGTTTCTGCAGTAATTGACGATGAACTGATTGAGCACCAGAGATGCTCAAGTACTTATCTTATGAATGCAATGTAACGATTTGCCCGCGCTATGCGGGCTTTTTTTTACATGACAAATTGAGAGTGAAATTTTTTACCGCTTACGCTTGTCATCTATGCGATAAGCCCTACCCTTTAGCCTGTTGTGAGAAAGCTGGCGCTCCTACCGCCAAGTGATGTGATGCACGGTTGGCTTGCCATGCATCATGTTCACAACATTAGAAGCCACTTAAGAGTTTCATAATCTTCACCGCGATTTATGCCTGCTACCCGCCTCGGGTGCAGGTATTTTTTTACCCAAAATACACATCGTGCTTTCTCTAAAATATTGTTTATTCCTTCACTATTAATCACCGCCTGAAGCTGTATTGTGTGCCTGTCAGCCGAAGCTGAAGCTGAAGCTGAAGCTACGATTTTCCTTTCTTGTCACAATTCATGCCTGCGTAACGCGGGCTTTTTTGTGCCTGCAGATCCCACTTCGCAAAAATAAATCCCTTTCTAAATCATTCAGCTAAATCCACCGCCTAAATTATTTAGCATTTTGCTATTGCCATTCATTTAGCATAACGCTAAATTAAATCCCATCAGCAGGACGCACTAACCAACAGGATGTTGGGTCGCTCTTTAACATTGATGGGGTTTGTCTCCGCCGAAATGCGGGGAACCAAAGTGAAGTTGGCTTTGGGATTGGATGAATACCTGCGCCAACAGGTTCACGTACGGGAAATAGCTACCTGGGCAACACAGGCGGCCGTATCGAAAGCGAATAGCCGTAAAGGCTAACGGCCAGACCCGCTTGATGCTGGTGAATTAACACCCTACCCCGATCATCGGGATGTCGTAAAACGTAGGCTGGTTTGAGTCCAGCTAAGCCGGAGAAGGCACCGGTCATCCAATCACCTAAGCCAATTACCGGAGGTACACATGACAATCGTAATGACCATTCTGGCCTCTGATAACTCCAGAAATCGCCGCAGGGCAAAACGTGCAGCTGAGCGTGAGCATGTTGCAGGTCAGAAGCACATCAGCCGCATCGAGAAAGCAGTATCCTCCCCTTCTCTGCGTGACAGGAAGCAGCTAGGAATCAACCTGACTAATACGAAATACCAGAGCGTCGAGAACGAAGCTGGTCGTCAGATTCATGCAGTCCAGAAGATGCGCGGCAAGAGCATCCCGCTAATTTAGAATTTCGGCAATTCGGGGAAAGTGGACTTATCAAGCCTCCTGCGGGGCGCTTCAATAACACAGCTGAGAGGCGTGAACTGCCGTACCGGCTTCAGCATCACCACACAATCATCTGGCGGGGCGCAACGGCACAGGGATTGCACTACTTAACTCCGTATTTCTAGGAAATTTATATTCAGCGGAGCATCTGTGGCACTTGAGAATTTTATAAGCAATGTTGGCAGTAACAAACTGAAGAATGGACTTCACTCCAGACTCATAGCATGTAGGGCAGAGATAATGAGGCTTGAACTCTGGATCATCCGTCGGCTTCAGTACATAAACCACAGTGTTAGTAATCGGGTGATAAATTTCATAGTTCAGCTTCTCGTTATCCCAATTCTGTTTCTTTTCCAGAAGGTATTCGAGCTCAACGATACGCTGTTTAGCTTCGCCCAGAAGCTCCGTTAATGCGTACTGCCCAGTACGGGCATCGATAAGCTTATCAAGCAGGTCAATAGTCTTGCTTTTAACGTTATAATCTACCTGTAATGCATTAACTTCTTTCGCTAAGTCAACAGCACCTTTCAGCGCACCGCCAGCACTGGTGGCGGCTTCAGTAATACGCCGAACCAGTCCTTTTTCTTCAGGCATATCAATCACTCTCAAACTGTAGGGGTGATTTGATTTTATCCGATTTCTCGCTGTAGAGGTATAGCGTGAACCACCTCGCCTGATGTGGATAAAAGCAGGCATCCAATCATCATGAGGACGCTTTAGCGACACTCTTTATTATAATTGAGTGACACCTTCAGCCGTATTCACCAAGTGCGGCTGAAGGTGCTACGCACCATGCCCCTTAGAGATAATCGTTTCATCCTTCTGGCCTGCTCATCGCGGGCCATTTTTTTGACCCCAACCTAACCAATAGCAAGGAACCCACGATGAACTATGCCATCGCGGGCGGCGCCATCGTGGGCGCTGCTCAGCTAAATGAATCACTGCTCGACACTATTACCCGCCGCCTCCGCACTGGCTGGCGCAATCTTATCAACACTCTGAATTAAAGAGGCCAACCATGAACGCGCCGGCATCAGCACAGCAGTATAAGAAGCAGCAGAGCGAGCTGGAGCGCCAGCGCGAAATGCTAGAGAAGACGAAAGATTTCACCTTTATCAACCTGATGCTTAAAAGCCTTGGCATGGGAGAGAAGAAATGAGACTGAGCAGAACGGCACGGAATGAGGTGCAGTATATCGCCGACAGCCTGCCTGATAGTGAGCTGGAGCGCATCGCTGCTGAAGTCGATTCGCAGATGAATCGGCATAAAACAAACCCGCTGATGCCTGCCCTGTGCGCCTTCCTGACGAAGCACTACGACTACCCTGCCATTGAAATGTTTGATGAAGACGATGAGCAGCATGAGATGGCTGAGGCGTTTTTACGTGAAGCAATGGTTCGGATTGCGCGGCGTGAAGTGGCGCTCGGGATTTACAGCGGCAAACACGGAAATCAGGAGGCAGCGTAATGCAGCCTGGAATCTACTACGACATCAGCAATGAGGACTATCACGGCGGCCCGGGCATCAGCAAATCACAGCTTGATGATATCGCCATTAACCCGGCCATATTCCAGTGGCGCAAAGAAGCGCCCGAAGACGCAGAGAAGAAAGCAGCTCTGGATATGGGAACGGCGCTGCACTGCCTGTTGCTGGAGCCTGATGAGTTTGACAGGCGTTTCATTGTTGCTCCTGAATTCAACCGCCGCACGACAGCTGGCAAGGAGGATGAAAAGCAGTTCCTGAAGGATTGTGCAAACAGCGGCATGACAGTAATGGATGCTGAACAGGGACGAAAGCTGCAACTGATGCGCGCCAGTGCCCTCGCCCATCCAGCGGCCCGCTGGTTGCTTGAGGCGGAGGGCCATCAGGAAGCATCAATCTACTGGAACGACGAGCAGACCGGCGAACTTTGCCGGATACGGCCAGATAAATTCCTTTCGGGACAGCCCGTCATCGTCGACGTAAAAAAAGTGGCCGATATGTCCCGCTTCGCCCGCCACGCCGAAGAGTTCCGCTATCACGTTCAGGACGCCTATTACCAGGAGGGATTCAGTAAACACTTCGGCGAGTATCCGCTATTCGTTTTCATTGCCGTCAGTGAGTCGATCGACTGCGGCCGCTACCCGGTGCGCACATTCCAGTTGCAGGAAGACGATGTTGCCGTGGGTTACGACCTGTTCCGCCGCAACCTTGATACCTATCACGAATGCATGCTGTCCGGTAACTGGGGTGGCATTGAAGAAATTACACGCCCGGACTGGGCTAAGAGAAAGGATTAAGCATGAGCAACGACATCATCACCGCGCCGGTCAATGAGGCTGACACGAAAGCGGCAATTTTCAGCCCAAGCGGCCTGCAGAAGTTACAGGCGTTTGCTGAAGTCATGGCGCAGGGCAAAGCAACGGTTCCCGCACACCTATCCGGCAAGCCTGCTGACTGTCTGGCTATCGCATTACAGGCCGCTCAGTGGGGAATGAACCCTTACGCTGTGGCGCAGAAAACACACTTGGTAAACGGGGCGCTTGGCTATGAGGCTCAACTGGTCAATGCGGTAATCACCAGCTCTACCGCAGTGCAGGGTCGCTTCAAGTACGAATACGGCGGCGACTGGGAGAAGTTTAAGCCAGGTGCGGCCAATGCATCGAATGAGCGTGGACTGTCTGTGCGTGTCGGCGCAGTACTGAAGGGTGAAGCGGAAATCACCTGGGGTGAGTGGCTTTATATGGAATACGTCACCACTCGCAATTCCCCGCTCTGGAAGACGGCACCAAAGCAGCAGCTGGCGTATCTGGCAGTTAAATACTGGGCGCGCCTCTACTGCCCTGACGTAATTCTCGGCGTCTATACGCCTGACGAGTTTGAGCCAGCGCAGCGAGCGGAACGCGACGTGACGCCAGCCCGCAGCCGTGCCGACCTGAACAACCTGATTAACAGCAAGCCTGAAACAAAGCAGCCCGAGCGCGAAATTAACCCGGCGACGAATACCAGTGCAGCAGCGCGCACGCCGAATGAGCTGCTTGCAGATTTCACTGAAGCTTCTGCTAACGCTGATTCCGTTTCAAGCCTGGATCGCTTCTATAAGTACGCGGTGCGCATGCTGGCAAGCGAAGCTGAAACGTTAGAAAAGGCCACCGATGTTTACCTGCTTCGCAAGGCGGAGATTGAAGAGGCATTCAGCAAATAACAGGAGACAACATGGAATCACCTGAATACCGGCGTCGCGGCAATCAGTTAACTCTTGGCCGCCGATGGTCACCCGATGAGATAGGCCTTCTGAAAGAACTCGCAGCAACCATCCCACCCAAACTTATAGCCCGGCAACTCAACCGCTCATATGAATCTGTTCGACAGCGGGCCAGTCGCAGCCGGATACGCTTTCTGGAAGAGCGCAGCAAAGCTAACGATGGTACTAAGCCAAATTTATGACACAAATTTACTGTACATAAACACAGTATTTTGCTGGTCTTCATCAGATGGTGAAAGTAAGGTTGCTGAGTGAATTCACAGCCTAACTCACTAAACTGAAAGAGGATTTATCATGGAATATACCGACCAGGAAATTGAAGAACTGCAAAACCTGAACGCGCTGTATCGCTCTGCGATTCTGGATACCACTGAAGTTGTCGGCCTGGGTATCGAGATTCTGACCAAAGTGGTAGCAGCAAGTGAAGCCGGCACGCCGGGCTCACTCACTCCGGCTGACCAGTATCAGGCTAAGCGGACCCTGATGTATCTGAAAGAACGAAAAAACGACAACGCCATGTTCCGTAAGCCTGGCGACCCGGTGCCGCGTACTTTCCAGCAGTACGAACACCCGTAAAGGGTTGTGCATCAATTAAAGAGCCGCCTTCGGGCGGTTTTTTATTGTTATGCGTTTGATAATGTAATTGAAAATTTAAAAATAATTGAACTTATTTTTAGAAGCGCCGATTATACTTAGGTATTAACTCGTTTTTTTTCAAAAGGGAACTCTGGAATGACTAAACCTACCAAAGAAACCGATACAAAAGAAGAAGATAGTGGTGAGTTTAACAACACCCCTGTTTGCGGAATTATCATGCCCATAGCTGATACCGATGGTTATCCTATTGGCCATTGGCAAGATGTTTATTCTATACTAAAAGAATCTGCAATTAATGCAGGGTACCACCCGAACCTTGTTAGCTTTGACAACGACATCGGAGTTATTCAAAAGCGCATTATTCAAAACATATACTCGAATCCAATTGTTATTTGTGACATAAGCAGCAGGAACGCAAATGTAATGTTTGAGTTGGGCATGAGACTAGCATTCGATAAGCCCACTATAATTGTTAAGGATGAAGGAACTCCTTACAGCTTCGATATTTCTTCAATTGAACATTTAAATTACCCTGCAGATCTTAGATATAAATCCATTAACGATTTTAAAGAAAAGCTTACGGAAAAAATAAAAACAACTCACCAAAAATCAATTGATGACCCGAACTACTCGACATTCCTAAGAAGTTACGGCTCGTTTGAGGTTGTTGATATCAAAGAAGTTGAGGTTACTGAGTCAAAATTCATTCTCTCTCAGCTCAATGAGATAAAATCGCTAATTTCTAATAACTCCGCATTGCCTAGAGTGTTAAGCTCTGCTAAGAACATCACTACCAACATTAGAGAATATAGAATCGAGCTCAATAAGCATGGTAAAGATTACCTGAAGGACATCTCGCAACTCACTAACTTGCTCAGGGAGTATAATCTTACCATTATTTCATTACGAATAATCGATGACATTGCTGAAATTGAATTGTCATCTGAAATCGGAAGATTGCTTCCACCAACATCATGGCTAAATTCTCGGATAAACGTCGATACAATAAATTAACTTATTGTTCATGACACCCCTGCCGCCTCCGGGCGGTTTTTCATTGCCTGCTATCTGACTATTTTCGCCGCTGCATTGAGCCAGACAGCGGCATAAGGGGTAAGAGAATGAGTGAAGTTGCGAGTTATAAAGGCCCGCATCTTAGCGACGAAAAATATTATGTCCGACTGGATTTTTACAATGAGCTCAAAGTACAGCGTGACACGCTGGAGGCGGCGATCTTGCCAATCATTAAGTGCGTGGATAGTGAATGATGGTTACATTCAAGCCTGGCTCCTGCCATATGCCTTCTTTACGTGTATTAGCTCAGCAAGCGTTATCACTGGGCGTAAAACTAACTGGAGACTTCCAGCAACAAACAACCATGTACCATCAGTCATTAGTGAATCGTAAAAGAAAAAAATGCTGCCAATCAAAAACCATACAGCTATCAGTAAATCGTTCAGAGCACCCAGAGCGCGATATCTGCGCTCAATTACGATGTGATCTGCGCCAAAGCGAATTACAGCTTCATGTTTTCTCTTTGAATCTTCCATGCTCATGAGGGGTCGCTCTCCTTAATCATGTCTTTACCTTGGTTATGGATGTTGCCGACCTTGCTGGTCACTGGGTGCCAAGAGAAGTCTTTTTCTGGGAGAGCGGCTTCGTGTGCGATTTTCTGAGCGCGTTCGGGACTGGTTTCAGAACTAAGCCACTCCCGAACTGCGTCAGGGGTGAGTACCAGTGGTCGACGGTCATGGATATCAACCATGCCTTTGTTACTTTCAGCAGTGACAATGACAAAGCCTTCATGTCCATGATCTTTGTCGTAAGGCGATTTGCCGATGGCAGCAAAGAACAATGGGTGCTTTTTCTTATGGTAGATGAAGTAGGGTTGCTTCTTCTCACCGCCCTTCTTCCATTCAAACCAGCCATCTGCAGGCACGATTGCACGCCCGTGCTCCCAGAGAGGCTTAAACATACGTCCACTGGCAGCAGTTTCGCCGCGAGCGTTGATGAGTGGCTGCTTGTTCCACCATTCAGGGCCATAGCCCCAGTAAACAGGGTCAAGGTGCAATTCATCCTCACGTTCGTTAAGCAGCAAAACCTTTGTACCGGGAGCCACGTTAAAGCGCCCTATCGGCTCAGGGTCATAGATAATTTCGTCAGGCTTCACGCCGAGTGCTTCGAAATATTCATCTCTGCTGCTGTACTGCGCAAAACGTCCACACATAAACACCTCCTGCTTTAAGGATAGCGCTATATACTCGCTTGAGGAGGACATCGCGATGTCACACAACTTAGCAGCTCGTAGCAGAGAAGAGCGCGACAGGATTAACGTGGATTTAGCCGCATCAGGAGTCGCATACAAGGAGCGTATGAATCAGCCTGTTATCCCGCATGAAGTGGAGATGCAGCAGCCTGAAGCGATGAGGGAGTATTTCAGGGAGAGATTGCAGCATTACAGGAACGTTTCGCTGCAGTTCCCTCGAGGCACTGACCCGGTCTATTTCAAAGAGGAAGGGAAATGATTGTTGAATATTTAGTTTATGGCGCAGGCCATCATGGCGCAAAAAGGTCGGCGGAGTTGCACGAAGACTTAGTTAAGTTGTCCCCGCTACCTATGGGCCGATTTATTGAGCCCGGAGAGAGTATTCCTGTCAATGATGACACTCCAGTGGAGTTTAATGTTAGCAGGCACACATCAAATATTGACGGTAAAACATATCTGATAGCCACTCGCAACCACGATGTACCTTCTCACATAGTCGATGTGCATATACAACTCACGGAACTGAAACCCGCTCCGTAATACATCAATTTATTAACGACAGCCCGCCAAGTGCGGGTTTTTTATTGCCCATAGGAAACAGAAATGATCAACACAGGCTATCCGAACGAGCTTCGCGCCAATCTAATCGCTGCAGTGAAAGGATGCTTCGCGGATTGCGCCGACCAGCAGGAGCTTTACATAGCAGGCAACTGCATCGTTGAAATTCTTTCAGCACTTTCCATTAGCGATGAAGAGCTGGTTTCTTTGCTTCAGGATGCGTCAGGTGACGCTGCTGAAATTGATGATTACATCGATAAGATGATTGCCAATATCAAGGAGTAAAACTCATGACACATCCAGACCCAGTTGATGAGGCTGCAGAACGCGATCAGCAGATGATTGAGATTGCCCTGGCTAACCGCAAGCATCCAGAAATGACGTTTACGGGCGCCTGCTATTACTGCGAAGAGGCTGTGCCTTTCGGGTGCTTCTGCGACGAGGATTGCCGCAGCGATTACGAGCGCATTGAGCGAGCCAAGCAGCATCGTAGGGTGGCGTGACGCCTGTAGCAGAGAATGCGCTAAGGGCCGTAGCGCGTAAGCGCAGGAGCGAAATCATGAGCGCCATAGACGGCAGGCCCAAGAAAGAACACGACCGCATCACCACCACACTTCTCGATAAACACACAATCAATCACCGCCCTGCCGCCAGATACGTTTCCAGCCAAGCTGTGGCTGAGCTATTACGTGCGCCAGGTAGATAGGGAGATAGGGAGATAAGACAATGAGAGGAATAAATGAATGAGCTGGCTCTTTTCGCAGGCGCTGGCGGAGGAATACTCGGCGGGCACCTCCTTGGATGGCGAACAGTTTGCGCCGTTGAGCGTGACGCATACGCAGCACAAGTTCTGGCGCAACGACAAAACGATGGAGTTCTCCGATCTTTCCCGATTTGGTCTGACGTGTGCAGTTTTGACGGAAAACCGTGGAGAGGAATTGTTGATGTCGTTTCTGGCGGATTTCCATGCCAGGACATTTCAGCAGCAGGCTCCGGAGCAGGAATATCAGGAGAGCGATCCGGACTTTGGAAGCAAATGGCAAGAATCGTCGATGAGGTTCGACCTCAGTACGTCCTGCTGGAAAACTCACCTTTGCTTATGGGAAGAGGACTTGCCGTGGTCCTTGGTGATATTGCCTCGCTGGGGTTCGATGCGGAATGGTGTTGTATTTCAGCATCAGAGTGCGGAGCGGCCCATAACCGCGACCGAATCTGGCTTGTTGCCTACCCCAAGGGCCAGCATGGGCGGGCATGGAATAGCATGGTGTCGGGCGAGGACTGGCGATCACAGGCACAACCTCGAGGATTATCTAGCCTGGCAGCACCTGGAGGCTGGCGGGGAAGAAACGCCTGGCCTGAACGCCTGCCCCGATTATGTCGAGTGGCTGATGATGTGGCCTATGGGGTGGACAGACTTAAAGCCCTTGGCAATGGACAAGTTCCACGAGTGGCAGCAACTGCATTCAACATCCTGAGCAGCAAGACATGAACACCATCCCCGACATCACCCCCGGCGAGTTCACTCTGTGGCTCGCCTTTTTTATTTGCATCGTGCTGGTCTGGAACTGGCCGTATAAGGGGTAGAAGTCGCTCCACATGAAGACTTGCGTTAATTTGCGATCAAGTTCTGTTAAAAAGTGCAGGAGAAATTATGGCTAAGCTAATGAACCTTCAGGAGTGGGCGTCGGCAACATATTCGCAGCCGCCCTCTTTATCCACCCTGCGCCGCTGGGTCAGGGAGGGCAGGATTTACCCATGCCCGGAGCTTCACGGAAAAGAATACAAACTCGAACCGGATTCGGTATACGTTGACCCGCGCAAGAAGATGATGAAGCGCAGGCCGGAATACGTAGCACCGCCGAAAAAGGGATCGCTGATGGAGAAACTGAAACATGTCGAACAGGCCAAAGCGGTACGACGCTAATCTGCCAAGGAACCTGACGTTTCGTAAAACGAAGCAGATATACTCCTGGCGAAATCCTGTGACCGGTCAGGAGATTTCACTGGGTAAGATACCCCGCAAGGATGCGGTGGCCCAGGCTATCGAAGCGAACAGCTACATCGAGCAAAACTACCTACCATCCGCCCTTCTCGATCGGCTTAAAGAGACGCCTGATTTCACAGTGAGTAAATGGCTTGAACGGTACGACGTCATCCTGGGGCGGCGCAGTTTGAAGCCAAGCACAATGAAGATACGTAGCAACCAGCTGTTAACCATTCAGGCTGAGTTTGGTCGGCTGCCAATTACCGCGATCAGTACGCGTGATATTGCAGTTTTCCTTGAATCGTATGTCCAATGTGGGAAGCACAGCATGGCGGTTGCATTGCGATCGCTGCTGATGGATGTTTTCCGCGAGGCTGTTGTTGAAGGCATTATCGACAGGAATCCAGTAGAGCCAACCAGAACCCCATCACCTGAAGTCAGGCGAGAGCGCTTATCACTTGAGCAATTTCTGGCTATCCGTAAGGCCGCTGAAAGCATGGGAGGTTGGCTGCAAAATGCGATGAACATCGGCCTGCTCACCGGGCAGCGCCGGGAGGATCTAACGCGTATGACCTTCAGCGCGATCAGAGATGGGCGGCTTTTTGTGACACAAAGCAAGACTGGCCATAAGCTGGCGATGCCACTGGATTTAGAGCTGAAAGAACTGGGAATGTCACTGGAGGGGATCGTAGAGGAATGCCGGAAGGATAACCCATCGGATAGCCTGATTTATTCTGCAGTCCGTCGCGGGGGCAGAAAACCGGGGCCGGTTTCACCAGATGCGCTTACAGGTGCTTTTGCAGAAGCGCGTGAAATAAGCGGAATTAAATTTGGCCCTAACCCGCCGACATTTCATGAAATCAGAAGTCTTGCCAGCCGACTGTATGAAGTGGAAAATGGAGAGGATTTTGCGCAACGATTACTCGGCCATAAAAACCTTTCTATGACTAAAAAGTATCTAGATTCGCGCGGTCAGGAATATGTCATGGTATAGATTGGATATAGTGATTTCGGGATATTTTCGGGAAATTTCGTAACCACCCTCAAAAATACCATATAAATCATAGCACTAAAAAAAGACCGAATACGATTCCTATATTCGGTCCAGGGAAATGGCTCTCAAGGAGCCGTGCGCTAAAAGTTGGCATTTATGAAGGCGGTGTCGCCTTGCCATTTAAGATTAGAACAGCGCGGTGGAAATGCCAGCAAACGCGGGAATCAGGGCCATAAACTGGATCAGATTGTGATCGCAACGGCAAAATTTCGGAGAGTGGGCGCAGCGCGAGGCTGCACCCGAAAGGCCTATTTTCCGCACAGCGCCTGAGTGCGTTCGATAATCGGCTGCAGGCTCATCATCTGGCCCGGATGGGCTTTGTCTTCGGCCTGAATCACGCTGATCGGCTGGGCTTTCACCTGCTTGTTTTTAAACAGTGTGTCTGCGATGTCGTTCAGCGGGTATGTCATCAGCGTACTCGGATTGATGGCAAACATCGCACCATCTTTCTCGCAGGTCAGCATCACCTCTTCACGATTAAAGGGCCACTTATCTTTACCGATCTCAAAGCGGCTGACGGTAATGATTTGCGCCGCCAGCGCCTGGCCGCATACGGATAACAACAGGATTGCGGGAATCACTTTCTTCAGCAACATAACTACCCTTTTCTCTCTTAAACTACATTCAGGCTGGCGACAGCGTGGCAAATACGCTGACCAGCCCAACCACGCCGCATGCCAGCAGTAGTTCAAGCTGCGTCATGCGAATAAATTTTTGCTGCGCCCCGCTGCCCGCCAGGCGGAATCGCGGCACCAGCCAGTATCGATTAATCAGCGCCACCAGAACCATCAGAGCAACCAGCAGCACTTTGCACAGCAGCAATATAACGTAGCGTGAATCGTGCCACATCAGCGGCCAGCCCGCGATCATTACGCTGTTTATCACCCCGCTGAGCAGCGTTAACGCCACCGCCAGATGACCATAGCGTGAGAAACGCATCATAGTGCGAATCGCATCGGTGCGGCGATCAATCTGCCGTGCCTCGCGCATCAACAGCAACAGTGGCAGTAATCCACCTGCCCAGAACGTCGCCGCAATCAGATGCAGTGCATGGTTAATCTGCTGAAGAACGCCGGGCCAGCTATCGCGCATCGCAGCAT
The DNA here is from genome assembly GCF_041982285.1 of Pantoea sp. ANP04. NCBI lineage: Bacteria > Pseudomonadati > Pseudomonadota > Gammaproteobacteria > Enterobacterales > Erwiniaceae > Pantoea > Pantoea sp. ANP04. Next base: position 133,253 of record NZ_JAUTYS010000010.1, read on the forward strand.
GGCCTATCAGCGCCATGCAGGACAGTTGCAGAACGCCAGCCAGCAGTAACACCTGCTGACGCAGGCGTCCGGTCAGTAATAGCGCGCCAACAGCCAGCACGCCGAAAATGATTTCCCACTGCCACACTTCACCAAAATGCGTGCCCAACACTGCCAGCCAGATATCGATGTCGGTCAGGTTAGTGCTGGTGCCGCTCATTAACACATTCTGGCAGGCCAGCATCGCCACCGCACTGAGCAGCGCCAGCCAGGCACTCCCCTTCACCAGCGGATTTAACTGAATCGCCAGCAGGGATCGGTAGCGTTTGGGCGCCAGCAGCGCACTGTAACAGGCGCTGCCTGTAAGCAACATCACGGCAGTAAAATGCAGCGCGCGCAGCAGGATCCACAGGGTTGTCACCGGGTTACTTCACACTAAAGCGATAGCTTCCAGCGGTTTTATGGCCATCCACCGACAGCACATGCCAGTTGACCTGATAATTACCCGCTTTTAGCGGCTGCGGCAGGCCGACAATCAGGCGTTTTTTCTGGTCAGACTCAACACGGGCTTTGGCGGTCTCGACGGGCTTCTGTGCACTATCCAGCAGCGTCACGCCACTGAACGCCGCTTCAATATCTTCACTGAAGTTCAGCGTCAGCGCATCGGGGGATGTCGTGACCTGCGCTTTAGCCGCCGGGAGAGAAGACTGAAGGTGTGCATGCGCCCCCGCCAGCGAGCTGAAGGCCATCATGCCCGCTGCCGTCACTGCTATAATCATGCGGGAAATGTTTTTTTTCTGCATAAGATCATCCTTTTAACCGCCGCCAGGGCGATAAATGTGGCAAAAGGATACGCTGCTGGTTTTACACTGTCGAGGCCAGCGATGCGATCCTTTATCCTTGATTCAGACCGACGAAAACATTACTTTTGCCGGCTATCGTCAGGAGATAATTATGAGCCGTAACCTTGCATTGCTGTCCCAGGAAGAGAAAGACAAGATAAATGTCGATTTGGCGGCCGCGGGCGTGGCGTTTAAAGAGCGCTATAACATGCCGGTCGTCGCCGAGATGGTGGCGCAGGAGCAGCCTGAAGCGCTGCGTGACTGGTTTCGTCAGCGTCTGATGCAATACCGTCAGGCATCACTCAGCCTGTCGCGCCTTCCTTATGAACCGAAGATGAAGCAATGATGTTCCGCGTTATTGATACCGAAACCTGCGGCCTGCAGGGCGGCGTAGTTGAAGTTGCGTCCGTGGATGTGGTCGACGGTAGAATTGTGAATCCGATGAGTGATTTGACCCTACCGGACCGCCCGATCAGCCGTCAGGCAATGGCTGTACATCGCATCACCGAAGCAATGGTCGCCGGTAAACCCACGATTGAAGAGGCGATTCCACGCTATTACGGCAGCGCTTTTTATGTCGCGCACAACGCCAGTTTTGATCGGCGGATGCTGCCTGAAATGTACGGCGAATGGATCTGCACCATGCAGCTGGCGCGCCAGCTCTGGCCGGGCATTAAATATGGCAACCAGGCGTTACGTCATTCGCTGAAGCTGGATGTCACGCCACCCGCTGAGCTTCATGCGCATCGCGCACTCTATGACTGCTATGTCACGGCGGCGCTGCTGATCCGTATCATGGAGACCTCCGGCTGGAGTGCCTCCGAAATGATTGTGCGTTCGCAACCGGCGGCCCAGCGCGATGATATTCTGCCGTTCGGCAAATATCACGGCCAGGCGATTGCCGTAATTGCCAGAAAAGATCCTGGCTACCTGAAGTGGGTACTGAATAATGTCAGTGATTTGCGCCCGCCATTGCGGCAGGCGCTGATTAAATACCTCTCTGAATCTCAGTAATCCTGGGCTGGCGGCAAGGTACCCTGCGCCAGTCCGAGCAGGAAGGTGTACTCCATCGCGATCCCTTCGTAGGCTTTGTAGCGTCCGGACTTGCCGCCGTGACCGGCATCCATGTCGGTGCAGAGCAGCAGAAGATTATTGTCGGTTTTCATCGACCTTAGCTTCGCCACCCACTTGGCCGGTTCCCAGTACTGCACCTGTGAGTCGTGCAGGCCAGTCGTGACCAGCAGATGGGGATAATCCTTCGCCTCGATATTGTCATAGGGGCTGTACTGGCGGATATAACGGTAATATTCAGGATCATTGGGGTTGCCCCACTCGTCATACTCACCGGTAGTCAGCGGGATCGATTCATCCAGCATCGTGGTAACCACATCCACAAATGGCACCTGAGCCACCACGCCGTGGAACCGTTCTGGTGCCAGGTTAATCACCCCGCCCATCAACAGCCCGCCTGCGCTACCGCCCATGGCATAAAGCCGCTCCGGGTGGCCGATGCCGCGTGCCACCAGCGCATCCGTCACCTCAATAAAATCAGTAAAGCTGTTCATTTTGTTCAGCAGACGACCACCGTCATACCATTGCTGTCCCAGCTCACCGCCACCGCGTACCTGAATCAGGGCATAGACAAAGCCGCGATCCAGCAGGCTCAGACGGCTGACGCTGAAATCGGCATCCATGCTGCTGCCATAAGCGCCGTAGCCATAGACCAGCATCGGGTTCTGACCGGGCTGATAATGCTTGCGGTGATAAACCAGCGAGACCGGCACTTCGGTGCCATCGCTGACTTTGATCCAGTGGTGCTCGCTTTTGTAATCTTCCGCGTTAAAGCCTTTCACCGCGCTCTGTTTCAGAATGCGACGTTCACCCGTATCCATATCCAGTTCAAACAGCGTGGTCGGCGTGGTCATGGACGAGTAGCCATAACGCAGTTTGCTAGTGCGGGGCGTGGGATTATAAGCAAGCCACGTCACATAGGTCGGATCGTCAAAGGCGATGCCGCTGGTCTCGCCGCTGGCCCAGTTGATCTGACGCAGACTGGTTAAGCCGCGCTGACGCTCTTCCACTACCAGCCAGTCGCGGAACAGCTGAAAATCTTCCATCACCACCTGTTCCCGCGCAGGAATCAGCGTTTCCCAGCGTGACTCATCCAGATAGCGACTGCGGTAGAGCCCGAAGTTTTTCCCGTCACGGTTTGATCGAATGAAAAACTGATGATCGTAATGATCGATGCTGTATTCGTGATCGCGACGGCGGGGCAAAAACACATGCGGCTGCGCATCAGGGAAGTTCGCATCGATTAACTGGATTTCGCTGGTGTTAGTGCTGTAGAGCGCAATCATGATGAACTGCTTGGAGGTGCTCTTGTGCACGCTGAGATGATAGGTGTCATCGCGTTCTTCATAGACCAGCTTATCATCAGACTGCGGCGAACCGAGTTCGTGTCGCCAGACCTGATAAGAGAGCAGCGTCTGCGGGTGCTTGCGCACATAGTAAAGGGTGCGTGAGTCATTGCCCCAGGCGAAGCTGGATGAGGCGTTGCTCAGCACTTCGGGATACCAGCTGCCACTCTCCAGGTTACGGAACCGGATGCCATATTGCCGCCGCGACAGGAAATCTTCCGCCAGCGCCATGACCCGGTTATCCGGGCTGATATGCAGCGCGCCCATGGTGTAGAAATCGCTGTGCGAGGCGCGCTGATTGGCATCCAGCAGCAGGCTCCACTCGCCCGATTCATCGCTTGCTGCGGGCTGACGGTAGTAGGCCGGGTATTCGTTACCGCTCTGATAACGACTCTGATAGCGGTAGCCGTTTTTGACATAAGGCACGGAGTGATCTTCCGGCGGCAGCCGATCGATAATCTCTTTTAACACTCGGTCCTGCAGCGGTTGCTGCGACGACATGATTTTTTTGCCGTAATTATTTTCGGCTCGGAGGTAATCAAGAACCTCGCTGTTTTCGCGTTTGTCGTCGCGCAGCCAGTAATAATTGTCAACGCGGGTCTCGCCATGCAGCGTCATCTCGTAGGGTATTTTTTTTGCGATGGGTGCTTTCATCCATCCGTCTCCATCAACGTAATGATCTGTAAGCGTAACACTTCAGCAGCGGGAAGCCAGACATAGGGTGAGAAGCTGCCGCCAGCGGAACATCTTCAGTGACCCGCTGGCGGAGAATCGAAGGTTTAACTGGCAGGCAGACGGGCTTTTTCGGCCTCGAGGTCCTGCTGAATGCCATCACGAACATCCTGAGGAATCTTCAGCGCGTCGCCCAGGGCGGAGAGATAGCTGCGCTCCATAAAGTGGTCGACGTCGATAGCGGCACAACTCAGGAAATAAAGCTCCAGCGCCTCCTCTTCATTTTTCACATCAGCCGCCAGCCACTGCGGATCCAGTGGGCGATTCATCGCTTTCTGAATCAGCAGCTCTGCATCCTGACCATAACCGGATTGATGAATGTTCTGCTCAATCGCGGCTCGCTCCTGATCGTCGATATGCCCGTCACTTTTAGCAGCAAACACCAGCGCAGTGACCAGGCGCTCAGCGCGCAGGTCAACGGGCGTCTGTGCCACACCAAAGTCAGGCTCATTCTGGTGCGCTTCGCTAACCCGCTGCTTGTATTTGTTCCACAGTACCGCGCCTGCTGCCGCACCCCCTCCCACAATCAGGGCTTTGCCGCCATATTTGGTCAGCAGTTTGCGCGACGACTTACTGGAGATCAGCATCGCAGCCAGACCGCCCAGCGCGCCGGGTGCCAGCATGTCACTTAAGCCGCCGCCCGGTTTGCTCTCACCGCTCTTCTTTGTCAGCACCGACTGAATCTGTTGCAACCAGTTATTCATCATTCACTCCTTTCAGGATGTCAGCCGTTATCCTGACCAAAAGGATGTCAGGAAACGTCAGAGCGGGAAAAGTACGGCAAAAAGCGGTGTCACATGGATGAAAGATGAGAACGCAAACGTTTTCGTTTATACTTGCGCGCGAATTTTGACTGCTTAGGGGAATGTATGACAACTCTCGGAACAGCGCTGCGTCCGGCGGCGACGCGTGTAATGCTATTGGGTTCAGGTGAACTGGGTAAAGAGGTGGCGCTGGAGTGTCAGCGTCTGGGGGTGGAAGTGATCGCGGTTGATCGTTACGCCGATGCCCCGGCGATGCATGTCGCCCATCGCAGCCATGTGATTAACATGCTGGATGGCGCGGCCCTGGCTGCGCTGATAGCGGAAGAGCAGCCGGATTTTGTGGTACCGGAAATTGAAGCCATCGCCACGGATACCCTGGTTGAACTGGAGCAGCAAGGCCAGCGCGTGGTTCCGACTGCCCGTGCCGCACGCCTCACGATGAATCGCGAAGGCATTCGTCGCCTGGCGGCTGAAGAGTTGTCACTGCCAACTTCCTGTTATCGCTTTGCCGACAGCAAGGCGCGCTTCGACGAAGCCGCTGCAGAGATTGGCTTTCCCTGCATTGTGAAGCCGGTGATGAGTTCATCGGGTAAAGGCCAGAGCTTTATCCGCGACGCCAGCCAGCTTGATAAAGCCTGGGACTACGCACAACAGGGCGGTCGCGCCGGAGCCGGTCGCGTCATTGTTGAAGGCGTCGTCAACTTCGATTTTGAGATCACCCTGCTCACTATCAGTGCCGTCGATGGCATTCACTTCTGTGCACCGATTGGTCATCGTCAGGAAGATGGCGATTACCGTGAATCATGGCAGCCGCAGCAGATGAGTGAGCTGGCGCTGCAGCGGGCACAGGATGTTGCCGCAGAGGTCGTTAAGGCGCTTGGCGGCTATGGTCTGTTTGGCGTTGAGCTGTTTGTCTGCGGAGATGAGGTGGTGTTCAGTGAAGTATCACCGCGCCCACACGACACCGGCATGGTGACGCTGATCTCGCAGGATCTGTCTGAGTTTGCGCTGCACGTGCGGGCGTTTCTGGGTCTGCCTGTTGGCGGGATTCGTCAGTATGGTCCCTCTGCTTCCGCCGTTATCCTGCCGCAACTGACCAGCCAGAACGTACAGTTTGTGAATGTCGAAGCAGCACTGGGGGCAGGGCTGCAACTGCGACTGTTCGGCAAGCCGGAGATCAGCGGTCAGCGTCGTCTTGGTGTGGCGCTCGCCAGCGGTGATAGCACCGAACAGGCGATTGCGCGTGCGGTTGCCAGCGCAGCCGCGGTCACGGTTCAGGGTTGACGTTATGCGGTGAGCAAATGCTCACCGCCATTACTTACTTCGCGCCTTCCACAGCTTCGCGTGCCAGGCGGGTAATGCGATCCCAGTCGCCCGCTTCCAGCGCATCGTTAGGCACAAGCCATGAACCCCCGATGCAGAGCACGCTTTTCAGCGCCAGATAGTCACGATAGTTGGCCGGGGAGATACCGCCGGTCGGACAGAAACGCACCTGCGGGAAAGGTCCGCCAATCGCCTGCAGCGCTTTAACGCCACCATTCGCTTCTGCCGGGAAGAACTTAAACTCGCGCAGACCGTAGTCCATACCCGTCATTAACTCAGAAACGGTGCTGATACCCGGAATCAACGGAACCGGCCCGTCAACCGCCGCTTTCAACAGCGATTCGGTGACGCCGGGGCTGATAACAAACTGCGCACCGGCATCGGTCACTTCCTGTAACTGCTGCGGGTTAATTACGGTTCCCGCACCAACGATCGCATCCGGCACTTCTTTGATCATCGCCCGTAAGGCATCCATCGCCACCGGTGTGCGCAGCGTCACTTCCAGCACTCTGACACCGCCCGCCACCAGTGCTTTCGCCATCGGCACCGCGTGTTCGAGTTTGTTCACCACGATGACCGGCACCACAGGTCCGGTGGTCAGAATCTGTTCAGCACTCGTTTTCCAGTTTTTCATCAGTTCCCCTTGCTTGATAACACCGGGATTATGACCCGGTCATGGAGCATCGGCTCCTGCCCTGTAAATTGCGTCACTACCATACATGATCCGCTTCCTGAGCGTCTATCACCCTGCGACCATTTTGAAACAGCAGTTCAATTTTATCTGCATGCTCTGGCCCGGTTTAACGGCGAAAAAAAAGCCCGCGTTGCGGGCTTTATCATCACTTTAGTTATTCAAATTCGTTCCACGACCGGCCATCGCGGGTGATCATCGCGACCGAAGCCACCGGACCCCAGGTGCCCGCCTGATACGGTTTGGAGGAATCGCCATCCGCAGCCCATGCTTCGATAATAGAATCGACATAGGTCCATGCGGCTTCCACTTCATCACGGCGCACAAACAGCGCCTGGATACCGCGCATGCTCTCCAGCAGAAGACGCTCATAAGCATCAGCGAGGTGCGACTGGTTAAATGTCTCGGAGTAACTCAGATCGAGCTTGGTGGTCTGCAGTTTGTGCTTGTGATCGAGGCCTGGCACTTTATTCAGGATCTCGATATCCACACCTTCGTCCGGCTGCAGACGAATCGTCAGCTTGTTCTGTGGCAGTTCTGAGTAGGAATCCTTAAACAGGTTCATCTCAGGGTTTTTGAAGTAAACCACAACTTCAGAGCACTTGGTCGGTAAGCGCTTACCGGTACGCAGGTAGAACGGCACGCCTGCCCAGCGCCAGTTATCGATATCGACACGAATCGCCACGAACGTCTCTGTTGCGCTCGTTTTATTGGCGCCCTCTTCTTCCAGGTAGCCCGGCACTTTTTTGCCCTGCACAAAGCCAGCGGTGTACTGACCGCGCACGGTTTTCTCACGTACGTTGGTCTGATCGATGCGGCGCAGCGAGCGCAGCACTTTCACTTTTTCGTCACGGATGCTGTCGGCGCTGAGATCGGACGGCGGCGACATCGCAATCATGGTCAGAATCTGCAACAAATGGTTCTGGATCATGTCGCGCATCTGGCCCGCTTTATCGAAGTAACCCCAGCGGCCTTCAATGCCCACTTCTTCGGCCACGGTGATCTGCACATGGTCGATGGTGCGGTTATCCCAGTTGTTGACGAAGATGGAGTTAGCAAAGCGCAACGCCAGCAGGTTAAGCACGGTCTCTTTGCCGAGATAGTGGTCAATACGGAACACCTGGCTCTCTTCAAAGTATTCGCCAACGCTGTCGTTGATCTCCTGAGAGGTTTCCAGTGAGGTGCCCAGCGGCTTCTCCATTACCACGCGCGCCGGTTTGGCATTCAGCTTCGCCGTGCCCAGGCCCTGACAGATCGCGCCAAAGGTGCTGGGTGGCATCGCAAAATAGTTGATGGTGGTGCGGTTTTTCTGATCCAGCATCTTGCCCAGTTTCGGGAAGTGCGTGGTGTCATTAACATCGAGGTTGCAGAAGTCGAGACGGTTGCTGAGTTTATCCCACAGCGCTTCGTCAATCTTCTCCTTCATGAAGGTTTCCAGCGCTTCACGTACCACTTTGGTGTATTCCGCTTTATCCCACTCAGCACGGCCGACACCAATAATGCGGGTTTCTTCATGGATCTGACCCGCTTTCTCTAACTGGTACAGTGAAGGCAACAGTTTACGGCGTGCAAGATCGCCTTTGGCACCGAAAATCACCAGATCGCATGCCTGGGCTATTTGTGTTACCGCCATTTTCCTCTCCTCGTTGCAGGATAATCCGGTGGTGATGCATCTTCTGCCACCGGGTCCAGGTTATTATTTTCTTTCAGCACAATGTACTTTTTTCCCTGCGCCAGGTAAACCGACTCGCCGGGTCAACCGCATTAACTCTGTACCGGATGTGCTAAACACGTGTGATGACACGTGCGGATTGCCGTTTTTTTCTGTTTCTGTTGGTGTCAGGAAAATCTGGCACCGGTCAAAGTATCCCAAAAAAAAGAGCAATCAACTTGTCAGCCGTTGCGCTTGCCAGGTGCTGGCGCGATATAGTCTCTGTTAATCGGCTCCTGCGACAGTGATAATTGAAATGATAAAAGTGATTATGGTCATCAGCTTATGAATATGCTGGAAAAAATTGAGGCGCAGTATGCAGCGCTGAGCAAAGCGGAAATGAAAGTCGCCCGGCAGATTCTGGCTGAACCGCAGGCGGCGATGCACTCCAGCATCGCAACACTCGCCGGCATTGCCGGCGTCAGTGAACCCACCGTGAACCGCTTTTGCCACCGACTGGGTGCACGGGGCTTTCCCGACTTTAAACTGCATTTGGCGCAGAGCCTGGTGAAGGGCAGCAACTGGGTCAGCCGGGGCGTTGAAGACGACGACACAGCAGAGAACTACAGCCACAAAATCTTCGACTCAGCGCTTGCAGGACTGCAGCGGGTGCGCGATCAGCTGAACAGCGCGCATCTGCAACAGGCGGTAACCCTGCTCGCGCAGGCCGATAAACTCGCCTTTTTCGGGCTCGGTGCGTCCGCTGTAGTGGCGCATGACGCTTTCACCAAATTTCTGCGTTTTAATCTGCCGGTCATCTGGTCGGACGATATTGTGATCCAGCGCATGAGTTGCATAAATAGTCGAGCCGGTGACGTATTTGTTCTTATTTCGCATACTGGACGCACAAAAAATATGGTAGAACTGGCTCGCCTGGCCCGTGTAAACGGTTCCACCGTTATTGCCATCACCTCTCCCGATTCACCCCTTGCTCATGAAGCAGCGATAGCTTTAGTGCTTGATGTACCGGAAGATACTGATGTCTATTTGCCGATGGTGTCGCGCCTGGCGCAGTTGACCGTGATTGATGTGCTGGCGACTGGTTTTACTCTGGAACGGGGTGCGCCCTTCCGGGAAAACCTGAAACGCGTGAAAGAGGCGTTGAAAGCGTCGCGTTACGAAAAGAACACCCTTCGGGAAAAGGATGATCAGCAAAAAAATTAACATCACATTTACAATGTGAGTCGTATCACAACCCATCGATCATATAGAATAGATAACCTTGCTGTGTCCACTGTCCATGACACGCTTAAATGTTTACGGAGTCCTCGATGTCAAGACGTCTCAGAAGAACCAAAATCGTTACAACCCTCGGCCCGGCTACCGATCGTGATAATAACCTGGAAAAAATCATCGCTGCCGGCGCGAACGTTGTACGACTCAACTTCTCTCACGGCACGCCAGAAGACCACCAGCTGCGTGCTGATAAAGTGCGCGAAATCGCGGCAAAACTGGGTCGCCATGTGGCTATCCTCGGTGACCTTCAGGGCCCAAAAATTCGCGTTTCAACCTTCAAAGAAGGCAAAGTTTTCCTGAATATCGGCGACCGTTTCCTGCTGGATGCCAATCTGGGTAAAGGCGAAGGCGATAAAGAGCGTGTCGGAATCGACTACAAAGGCCTGCCTGCAGATGTGGTGCCAGGCGATATTCTGCTGCTGGATGATGGTCGCGTGCAGCTGAAAGTGCTGGAAGTTCAGGAGATGAAAGTGTTCACCGAAGTTACTGTCGGTGGCCCACTGTCGAACAACAAAGGCATTAACAAGCTGGGCGGCGGCCTGTCGGCTGAAGCGCTGACCGAAAAAGATAAAGCGGATATCATCACCGCCGCTAAAATCCGTGTTGATTACCTGGCTGTCTCCTTCCCCCGCTGTGGTGAAGATATGAACCTGGCACGTCGCCTGGCGCGTGAAGCCGGTTGTGACGCCAAACTGGTGGCTAAAGTGGAACGTGCCGAAGCGGTTGCCAGCCAGGAAGCGATGGATGACATCATTCTGGCCTCTGACGTGGTGATGGTTGCGCGTGGCGACCTGGGCGTTGAGATTGGCGATCCGGAACTGGTCGGCATTCAGAAAGCGTTAATTCGCCGTGCCCGCCAGCTTAACCGCACTATCATTACCGCGACCCAGATGATGGAGTCGATGATCACTAACCCGATGCCGACCCGTGCAGAAGTTATGGACGTGGCAAACGCCGTGCTGGATGGTACCGATGCCGTGATGCTGTCTGCGGAAACCGCCGCAGGTCAGTATCCGGCTGAAACCGTTTCAGCGATGGCGAAGGTCTGCCTGGGTGCAGAGAAGATTCCAAGCGTTAACGTCTCCAAACACCGTCTGGATGTGCAGTTCGACAACGTCGAAGAAGCGATCGCTATGTCTTCTATGTATGCTGCGAACCATCTGCAGGGCGTGACCGCCATCATCACCATGACCGAGTCTGGCCGTACGCCGCTGATGACCTCGCGTATCACTTCAGGCCTGCCGATTTTTGCGATGTCGCGCCATGAACGCACCCTGAACCTTACCGCACTCTATCGCGGTGTCACGCCGGTGTTCTTCGACAGCAACAACGACGGCGTCGCTGCTGCACACGACGCGGTTAACCTGCTGCGTGATAAAGGCTTCCTGGTCTCCGGCGATCTGGTCATCGTGACGCAGGGTGATGTGATGGGCGCCACCGGCACCACCAACACCACCCGTGTGCTTCGCGTGGATTAATTGAGTCTGGGTTGACATTGTCGGTGTAGAATCAATGACGCGACTGCCAGGCAGTCGCGTTTTCTTTTCTGACAAGGAGGCAAGATGCCCCGTTTCCAGCCTATCAGCCAGCTTACCGGCCGAATTTTACTTTTTCCTCTGGCGTTAGTGCTATTCGAGTTTGCTACCTATATTGCTCACGACATGATCCAGCCTGGTATGCTGATCGTCACCAGTGAGTTCTCTGTTGGCCCTGAGTGGGTCTCTACTTCGCTAACCGCCTACCTGATTGGTGGTGTAGTGCTGCAATGGCTGCTGGGTCCGCTCTCTGATAAGTTTGGCCGGCGACCGGTGATGCTGTCTGGCATCCTGTTTTTTGCTGTCGCCTGCATGCTGACGCACTGGGTCAGCTCGATTGAGGAATTTGTCAGCCTGCGCTTCATTCAGGGCATCAGCCTCTGCTTTATCGGCGCAGTTGGCTATGCCGCGATCCAGGAAGCCTTTGATGAGGCGCTGGCGGTGCGGATGATGGCGCTGATGGCTAACGTAGCGTTACTGGCTCCGCTGGCAGGCCCACTGGCTGGTGCCGCCTGGCTCACTGTTGGCAGCTGGCGCAGCATGTTCTGGCTGTTTGCCGCCTGCAGCCTGGTCGCTTTTGTGGTGCTGTGGCGTGTGATGCCCGAAACTGCAGGCGACCGCAGTCATTCTATCGCCCTGCCCAATCTGGCGCGCAACTATGGCCGGTTAATGAAAGACCGTCTGGTGGTGTCTGGCTCTTTTGCGATCGGGCTGGTGTTTATTCCAATCCTCACCTGGGTTGCCCTTTCGCCGGTGATCCTGATGCATGATGAAGGTCTGTCACGCATGCAGTACGCCCTGCTGCAGCTGCCGGTGTTTCTGGCGATGATCGCCGGTAACCTGACGCTGAGTAAGCTGGCGGGACGGGTGCCGATTGAACAGCCTGTGAAGTTCGCCGCCTGGCCCATTCTGATTGGCCTGAGTCTTGCGCTGGTCGCAAGCCTGCTCAACAGTCATAGTTATCTGCTGATTACCGCCGGCCTGAGTCTCTACGCTTTTGGTGCCGGAATGGTAAATGCCGGGCTGTATCGCCTGACGCTTTACGCCAGTAATGAAGGTAAAGGTAGCGTAGCCGCGATGCTGGGTATGATCAGTATTCTGACGCTGGCGGTGGGAATTGAACTGGCGAAAAGTGGCTATTTCAGTGGCGGCACGCTGTGGTTCTGTCTGATTAACTTTATCAGCGGCGTGCTGTGGTTTGGGCTGGTTATTCTGTTTATGCGTGAGCGTAAACGCCGCAGCCGGCTCGAGGCGTTATAACAAGCTGCGCAGTCCTTTTTCTCAGACGTCGACCCTGGCCAAAGCAATGGAGCATAGGCCTAGTGCAAAGCATGCTCCGTAGCGCAAACTTCATGATCAAAAAAGGCCGCGAGAGCGGCCTTTTTCTATTTGCGCGGATAAAGCTCTTTGCGCGAATAAGGTTCGATGTCACCCTCTTTGCGGGTTTTCAGCAGCTTGAGGATCCAGGTGTACTGCTCGGGATGCGGACGGACAAACACTTCCACCTCTTCATTCATCCGGCGCGCCAGCTGACGATCGTCTGCTTCCAGCAGGTCATCCATCGGTGGACGCACATAAATCTCAAGCTTGTGCGTGTCGCTGTTATAAACCGGGAACAGTGGCACCACGCGGGCACGACACACCTTCATCAGTCGACCGACTGCAGGCAATGTTGCTTTGTACGTGGCAAAGAAATCGACGAACTCGCTGTGCTCCGGGCCATGATCCTGATCGGGCAGATAGTAGCCCCAGTACCCCTGCCGAATCGAACTGATAAACGGCTTAATCCCGTCATTGCGGGCATGCAACCGGCCTCCATAACGGCGACGTGCCGTATTCCAGGCATAATCCATCAGCGGGTCGCTCTGATTATGGAACATCGCCGCCATCTTCTGCCCTTCTGACGCCAGCAACATCGCGGGGATATCCACCGCCCAGCCGTGTGGCACCAGGAAAATCACATTCTGCTGGTCAGCCATCATCTGATCGATAATGTCACGGCCGTGCCACTCAACACGCTCACGGATACTCGCCGGATCGCGCAGCACCAGCTCGGTCATCATTGCCATTGCCTGCGGTGCGGTCGCAAACATCTCATCGACCAGCGTTGCCCGCTGCGCTTCACTCAGTTCCGGCAGACAATAATAGAGGTTAATCAGTGCACGGCGACGTGCACCCTTTGCCAGCTTACCGGCAAAACGGCCTAAACGGCCCAGCAGCGGATCGCGCACTTTCGGCGGTAAATAAGCCAGACCCGCCAGCGCACCAATTGCCAGCCAGCTGCCCCAGTACTTAGGTTTGAGAAAAGAACGTTCAAAAACGGGAATAAATTCAGTGTTATTTTTTTTACGGGTTTCCATGCACTCGCCTCAAGCAATGACCGGCTTATGATAGTGACGACCTGAAAATTTGCAATCATCCTGCGCCAGATAGCAAAAAACCGACGGAGATGCCGTCGGTTTTTGTGCGATTTGACGAAATTCGCTTACTTCAGACCCAGTTGAGGCAACCAGGCTTTCACCTGCGCCATATAATCACTGCGATCTTTGCCGGTCAGACCTTCCATGCGCGGCAGTTTCGCCGTTAATGGGTTAACCGCCTGATTGTTGATCCAGATTTCGAAATGCAGATGCGGGCCGGTAGAGCGTCCGGTATTACCTGACAGCCCGATACGGTCGCCACGCTTCACTTTCTCACCGGGTTTCACCAGCACTTTCTTCATGTGCATATAGCGGGTCATATACTGACGGCCATGACGGATAGCCACATAGTTACCCGCAGCGCCGCCGTTCTTCGCCACGACAACCTCACCATCCCCGACTGCCAGCACGGGCGTACCGATTGGCAGCGCAAAGTCGACGCCTTTATGCGGCGCAATGCGACCGGTCACCGGATTAAGACGACGCGGATTAAAGTTCGATGAGACACGATACTGCTTAACCGTCGGGAAACGCATAAAGCCGCGCGCCAGACCGGAGCCGTTGCGATCGTAGAACTTGCCATCTTCAGCGCGGAAGGCGTAATAGTCTTTCCCGCCGCTACGCAGGCGCACACCCAGCAACTGGCTCTGTGCACTCTTACCCTCCAGCATTTCGCGTGACATCAGAACGCTGAACTGGTCTCCCGCACGCAGTTTGCGGAAGTCCATCTGCCACTGCATCGCTTTAATGACGGCGCTGGCTTCGGCACTGCTCAATCCCGCCCGCATGGCGCTGGCGGCAAAACTGCCGCGCACTTCACCCTGCATTACGCTGTTGCGCCATTCACCCTTCTGCATCTCCGCTTCCATCTTAAAGCCACCCGATGGGGTGCGCTCATAGGTGCGGGTTTCGCGGCGGGAAATTTCCCAGCTCAGGGTTTTCAGGCCGCCATCATCATCCAGCGTCCAGCTCAGTTGCTGACCCACCTGCAGATTACGCAGATCCCGGTCGCTTACCACCAGCGCGTTAATGTCGCTGATGTCGATGCCATACTGATTCAGTGCGCTGCTCAGGGTATCGCCGGATGAGACGGTGTAGTCGTGAACCCCAGCCGTTTCCGGCGCGTCGGTGTCCACATCGTCCGCTGGCAGCTCTTCGTCCGGTTCCGGTGTGCTTTGATCGATCGGCTCACTGGCTTCCGGCAACAGCGTGCGGAGGGTGTTCTTATCCAGCTCAATGTTTTTAACGATGGGCGTCACATCATCCGTGGGATGATAAACGTAAGGCCGCCAGACAGCGACGGCCAGAGTGACGACAGTTAACGATCCCAGCATTACGCGGTGGGGGCGCGGCAAATTATTAAATGCGAGGGCGACAGAGCGGGCTATCTGCTGCACTTTTACCTATTCCTCATGCTCCATTCAGGCAGCTTTCATACTGGCTCGACAGTTGTGAGAGGAATTTCACATAGCTGTCTTTGGCTAAGCTGATGTCTGTGCCCAGAGGATCGAGTGTGCCTTTACGCACCTGCGTTCCACGGGAGACAGCATCGATGACTGCTGGCCTGAATTGTGGCTCAGCAAAGACGCAGACCGCCTTTTGCTCAACCAACTGTGTTCGTATCTGGTGTAAACGCTGAGCGCCCGGTTGAATTTCAGGATTGACGGTAAAGTGCCCGGTGGGCGAAAGACCGTAGTGCTTTTCAAAGTACGTGTAAGCGTCGTGAAAAACGAAATATCCTTTATTTTTAACCGGAGCAAGTTGTGCGCTAACGCGTTTGTCCGTGTCCGCCAAAGCTACCTCAAACTGCTGGAGGTTGGCGTCAAGTTTGGCTTTATCTTGCGGCATAAGTTCCAATAATTTTCCATGGATTGCAACCGCGGTTTTGCGCGCAATCTCTGGCGACAACCACAGGTGCATATTAAACTCGCCGTGATGATGGTGATGAGCATCTGCGTCCTGATCTTCGGATTTTTCCGCTGCATGTTCCTCTTCATCTTCACCACCGCTAATCAATAACGGTTTTACCCCGTCGATGTTCACCATGGCGAGGTTTTTTTGGGCTGGAAGTTCGGCTGCAGATTTCGCCATAAAGGCTTCCATTTCAGGCCCGACCCAGACAACTAAGTCCGCGTTTTTTAAGCGTTTTGCATCAGAAGGTCGCAGGGAGTAATCGTGTTCAGATGCCCCGTCCGGCAGCAGCACTTCTACCGGCGTGACGCCATCGGCGATGGCCGCAGCGATAAAACCTACCGGTTTGAGTGAAGCCACGACATTTGCCTGGGCAGGAAGGGTTAATAAAGCTGAAACAGTTAAAGCCCCTAAGGCGAAAATTGCGCCCTTTTTATTGTGTAACATATTGCGTCATTCCATCGTGACCATGAGGTGGAATGTGATATTATAACATTCGAAATTCTGTGCAACCTGTAAATACTATGACCTCACTTGTCACACTCGATAACGTTTCGATAAAGTTTAACCAGCGCAATGTGCTGTCTGGCGTCAGCCTGACCCTGCAGCCTGGTCGCATCCTCACTCTGCTGGGTCCCAACGGTGCCGGTAAATCAACACTGGTGCGTGTGGTGCTTGGCCTGCTTGCCCCGACGTCCGGTTCCGTTCAGCGTGATCCCGGCCTGCGTATTGGTTATGTCCCTCAGAAGCTGCACATCGATCCTACTCTGCCGGTAACAGTAGAGCGTTTTATGCGCCTGACGCGTGGCAGTAAAAACGCGGAGATTCTGCCGGCCCTGAAACGGGTGCAGGCGGGCCACCTGCTTCATTCGCCGCTGCAAAAACTGTCGGGTGGTGAAACTCAGCGTGTGCTGCTGGCCCGCGCGCTGCTGAATCAGCCTCAGCTGCTGGTGCTTGATGAGCCAACGCAGGGTGTGGATGTGAACGGTCAGGTTGCGCTGTATGACCTTATTAATCAGTTACGCGTGGAACTGAACTGCGCCGTGATGATGGTCTCCCACGATCTGCATCTGGTCATGGCAAAAACTGACGAAGTGCTGTGCCTTAACCACCACATCTGCTGTTCCGGTACCCCGGAAGCGGTCTCGCAACATCCGGAATTCATCGCGATGTTTGGCCCGCGTGGCGCAGAAGAGCTGGCGATTTACCGTCATCATCATAATCACCGTCACGACCTTCAGGGACGTATCGTTTTACGCAAAGGACAGGGTTCATCATGATTGAGTTGCTATTACCGGGCTGGATAGGCGGTGTAATGTTAGCGCTGGCTGCCGGTCCGCTGGGTTCGTTTGTGGTCTGGCGCAAGATGTCCTATTTCGGCGATACCCTGGCGCACGCCTCTCTGCTCGGGGTGGCATTTGGCCTGCTGTTAAATGTGAATCCTTACTATGCGGTGATTCTGGTCACGGTCTGCCTGGCGCTAGGCCTGGTCTGGCTGGAGCGTCGTCCGCATCTGGCTATTGATACCCTGCTGGGCATTATGGCGCACAGTGCGCTGTCGCTGGGTCTGGTGGTGGTCAGCCTGATGAAGAACGTGCGCGTCGATCTGATGGCGTATCTGTTTGGCGACCTGCTGGCGGTCACACCCGACGATCTCTGGATGATGGGTGGCGGCGTGGTGATCGTACTGCTGGTGATGGCGTGGCAGTGGCGGTCGTTGCTGTCGATGACCATCAGCCCGGAGCTGGCGCAGGTCGATGGCGTCAATATCCAGCGTACCCGGTTGGTTCTGATGCTGGTCACGGCGCTGACAATTGGGGTAGCGATGAAGTTTGTCGGTGCGCTGATCATCACCTCACTGCTGATTATCCCGGCGGCGACCGCACGCCGTTTCGTGCGCTCACCGGAAGGCATGGCGGGCGTCGCGGTGGTCATCGGTGTGATTGCCGTCACCGGCGGTCTGACCTTCTCCGCGTTCTACGACACGCCTGCCGGGCCGTCGGTTGTGCTCTGCGCTGCCATCCTGTTTATCTTCAGCATGGTACGCAAACCGGCCATGTAGTTACTCTTCGCGCGTCATACCGAAGTGACGATAAGCATGCTGCGTGGCCATCCGGCCACGTGGTGTGCGCTGAATGAAGCCCTGCTGAATCAGGAAGGGTTCAATCACATCTTCAATGGTTTCCCGCTCTTCACCAATGGCAGCAGCCAGGTTGTCCAGCCCCACCGGCCCACCCATAAATTTGTCGATGATCGCCAGCAGCAGTTTACGGTCCATATAATCGAACCCTTCGCTGTCAACGTTAAGCATATCCAGCGCGCTGCAGGAGACTTCACCGCTGAGATCACCGTTTGCCCGCACTTCTGCGAAGTCACGAACGCGACGCAGCAGGCGGTTGGCGATACGCGGTGTGCCGCGTGCGCGACGGGCGATCTCTAATGCCCCTTCATCACTCAGCGCCAGGCCCAGACAGGCGGCACTGCGACCCACGATGTGCTGCAGATCTTTAACCTGATAGAACTCCAGACGCTGCACAATGCCAAAACGGTCGCGCAGCGGCGAGGTCAGCGAGCCAGCACGCGTGGTGGCACCAATCAGCGTAAACGGCGGCAGATCGAGTTTGATTGAACGCGCAGCCGGGCCTTCACCAATCATGATATCCAGCTGATAATCTTCCATCGCCGGGTAGAGTATCTCTTCCACTACCGGTGAGAGGCGATGGATTTCATCGATAAACAGGACGTCATGGGGCTCAAGGTTGGTCAGCATCGCCGCCAGATCGCCCGCTTTCTCCAGCACCGGACCGGATGTGGTGCGCAGATTGACGCCCATCTCATTGGCCACGATGTTGGCCAGAGTGGTTTTACCCAGCCCTGGTGGACCGAAGATCAACAGATGATCGAGCGCATCGCCGCGCAGTTGCGCTGCCTTGATGAATATTTCCATCTGCTCACGCACCTGCGGCTGACCGACATATTCGGTCAGCATCTTCGGGCGAATCGCGCGGTCAATAACCTCTTCTTCGCTGATACTGGCAGCGGAGATCAGGCGGTCGGCTTCTATCATGACTTACCTCAAATGGCGGCGCGTAGCGCTTCGCGGATCAGGGTTTCGCAATCCGCATCCGGTCGACCGACTTTACTGATCATACGGCTCGCTTCCTGCGGTTTATAACCCAGTGAAACCAGCGCTGCAACCGCTTCGGATTCCGCATCATTGGTTTCCGGCTCGGCGCTCGGCGTGGTGAGCGTAAACGCAGAATCGCCGCCAAACAGGTCGCCGTGCATCCCTTTGAAGCGGTCCTTCATCTCGACCACCAGTCGCTCAGCCGTCTTCTTGCCCACACCGGGCAGTTTAACGAGTGATGCGATCTCTTCTTTCTCGACGGCAGTCACAAACTGCTGCGCCGACATGCCGGAGAGGATCGCCAGCGCCAGCTTGGGCCCGACGCCATTCACTTTAATCAGTTCGCGAAACAGCGCGCGCTCCTGCTTGCTGTTAAAACCAAACAGCAACTGCGCATCTTCACGCACCACAAAATGGGTAAAAATCACCGCTTCGTGCTGAAGTTCAGGCAACTCATAAAAACAGGTCATGGGCATGTAAATTTCATAGCCGACGCCGTGTGCCTCAAGCAGCACCAGTGGCGGCTGCTTTTCCAGAATATTGCCCCGTAAACGACCTATCACCTGAATGCTTCCTTAACTAAAGAATGTGGCGGATTTTATAACATAAAAAAGGCTGGATGAATATCCAGCCTGAGAGTGAGACCTGAGCGATAAGCGCTAACCTGAGCGCAATCGTCCGCGCGTCAGCACCAGCTTGCTGTCACTCATGCGCGCCGCGTTTTGGGCCACGTGACAATGAGTGATGGCTATCGCCAGTGCATCGGCGGCATCCGCCTGCGGGTTTGCGGGCAGCTTCAGCAGGGTTCGCACCATGTGCTGCACCTGACTTTTCTCGGCGCTGCCGATGCCAACCACGGTCTGTTTCACCTGACGGGCGGCATACTCAAACACCGGCAGATCGTGGTTAACCGCGGCAACAATGGCGGCACCGCGCGCCTGGCCGAGCTTCAGCGCCGAGTCGGCATTCTTCGCCATAAACACCTGTTCAATGGCGAAGAAATCGGGTGAAAACTGCGTGATGATTTCGCAGACGCCCGCATAAATCAGCTTCAGACGGGCGGGCAACTCGGTGGTATTGGTGCGGATACAGCCGCTGCCCAGATAGGTGAGCTGGCGGCCAGTCTGACGAATAACACCATAACCGGTGATGCGTGAGCCGGGATCAATTCCCAGGATAATCGACATTACGCCTCTCCGGTTAACAGGGCGGCAGACGCCATTACAGCGTTTCCGCCACCTCGTCGGAGATCTCACCGTTGTGATAAACCTCCTGCACATCGTCGCAATCTTCCAGCATGTCGATCAGACGCAGCAGTTTTGGTGCGGTTTCCGCATCCATTTCGGCTTTGGTCGTCGGGATCATCGCCACTTCTGCGGTATCCGCTTTCAGACCAAGTGCTTCCAGTGCATCACGCACCGTGCCCATCTCTTCCCATGCGGTGAAAACATCAATCGCGCCGTCGTCATAGGTGACAACGTCTTCGCCGCCCGCTTCCAGGGCCGCTTCCATTACCGCATCTTCATCCTGACCTGGCGCAAAAGAGATCACGCCTTTCTTGTTGAACAGGTAAGCCACGGATCCGTCAGTACCCAGGTTGCCACCGGTTTTGGTAAAGGCGTGACGCACTTCACCCACGGTACGGTTACGATTGTCACTGAGGCATTCAATCATGATGGCTGAACCGCCTGGACCATAACCTTCATAAATGATGGTTTCCATGTTGGCGTTGTCATCGCCGCCCACACCGCGCGCGATAGCGCGATCCATGGTGTCGCGGGTCATGTTGTTCGCCAGCGCTTTATCCATCGCGGCACGCAGACGCGGGTTTGAGCCCGGATCACCACCGCCCAGCTTGGCCGCTGTCACCAGTTCACGAATGATTTTGGTGAAGATTTTGCCGCGCTTAGCATCCTGCGCCGCCTTACGGTGTTTGGTGTTTGCCCACTTACTGTGTCCTGCCATTTTAACGTTTCTCCGATCTTTTACAGGGTGCAGGCTATCCTGGCTGCGAGCCTGTTTACCGTCGGTGCTTACACCGTTTTTAAAAACCCGTGTACCCGCTTTGGGCGAGCATCGCGCATGATCATCACGTACAACAGTATGCTGATGACTTCACGCGGGTGGTAAACAACGTCGCAGCGTAGATGATGCCTGGCTGTTCAATATATTGGTGAAGTCCTGTTAAAACTCACCAGATTCATAAAATTTAATCTATCCGCCGCCGGAATACCGGGCGATGGCGAGCATTCAGATAAATTCTTCAATTGCCTGGCGGTTACTCCATGATCGGGTTAATGCTGCAGCGTCAGCAGGTGCCAGCCAGCGAAACGCCAGATGCTCCGTGAGCGTCACATCGCGCTCTTCCGGCAGTTGCAGGCGAAACCAGTGCTCGTGATTATGGGTGACATCAGGCGCATAGCGATGGCGGAAATGGGGAAAGATTTCAAAGTCGATTTGACGATGACAATCCTCCACCTCCAGCTGCTCAGTCAGCACGTCAATGCCGACCTCCTCATTCACTTCACGACACGCGGTCGCCAGCGGTGACTCCCCCGTTTCCAGGCTGCCGGTAACCGACTGCCAGAATGAGGGATCGTCACGCCGCTGCAGCATCAACACCCGGCCAGTATCGCGCGCCGAAATAACCACCAGCACTGAAACCGGGTGTTTATAGCCCATTATTTAATCTCAGGCTTTTCTTTTTTAATGACCTGAATGCCCAGTTCCAGCAGAGAAGCCGGGTTCGCTTCGCTTGGCGCTTCGGTCATCATGCAGGCTGCCGCCGTGGTTTTCGGGAACGCAATAACGTCACGAATGTTGTCGGTGCCGGTCAGCAGCATGGTCAGGCGATCCAGACCAAACGCCAGGCCCGCATGCGGTGGTGTACCGAATTTAAGCGCATCCAGCAGGAAGCCAAACTTCTCGCGCTGCTCGTGCTCTTCAATACCCAGAATGCTGAACACCGTCTGCTGCATTTTGCCGTTGTGGATACGCACTGAACCGCCGCCCACTTCATAACCGTTGATCACCATGTCGTAGGCATTCGCCACGGCACGGGTTGGATCCTCAGCCAGCGCTTCTGCGCTCATCTCTTTCGGTGCAGTGAACGGATGGTGCATCGCAGCCAGACCGCCTTCCTCGTCCTCTTCGAACATCGGGAAGTCGATCACCCACAGCGGTGCCCAGGCTTTTTCATCGGTGATGTTCAGCTCGCGACCCACTTTCAGGCGCAGCGCACCCAGTGCATCCGCAACCACTTTGGCGCGATCGGCACCAAAGAAGATGATGTCGCCATCCTGTGCGCCGGTGCGGCTCAGAATGCCTTCAACGATCTCTGCATTCAGGAACTTGGCAACCGGACTCTGCACGCCCTCCAGGCCGTCCGCGCGGACGTTGACTTTCATCCACGCCAGGCCTTTCGCGCCGTAAATTTCTACGAACTTGCCATATTCATCAATCTGCTTACGGCTCAGCTGCGCACCGGTTGGCACACGCAGTGCCGCAACACGGCCTTTTTCGTCGTTAGCCGGGCCAGAGAAGACCTGGAACTCCACATTTTTCAGCAGGTCACCCACGTCCACCAGCTCCATCGGGTTACGCAGATCCGGCTTATCAGAACCGTAACGATGCATCGCTTCCGCAAAGGTCATCTGAGGGAACTCGCCGAGATCAACGCCCTGCACGTCCTGCCACAGATTGCGGATTAAACGCTCCATAATTTCACGCACCTGCGGCGCGGTCATAAAGGAGGTTTCAACGTCGATCTGGGTAAATTCGGGCTGACGATCGGCGCGTAAATCTTCATCGCGGAAGCATTTAACGATCTGATAGTAGCGGTCAAAACCTGACATCATCAGCAGCTGTTTGAACAGCTGCGGTGACTGCGGCAGCGCGTAGAACTTGCCTTTATGAACCCGGCTAGGCACCAGATAGTCACGCGCGCCTTCTGGCGTCGCTTTGGTCAGCATCGGGGTTTCGATATCCAGGAACCCTTCGTCATCCATAAAGCGGCGAACAAAGCT
Organism: Pantoea sp. ANP04; assembly: GCF_041982285.1. Taxonomy (NCBI): domain Bacteria; kingdom Pseudomonadati; phylum Pseudomonadota; class Gammaproteobacteria; order Enterobacterales; family Erwiniaceae; genus Pantoea; species Pantoea sp. ANP04. The sequence continues at coordinate 155,966 of NZ_JAUTYS010000010.1, forward strand.
GGTGATTTTCGCGCGGGTCTTCAGACGCGTCACCATCTCAGGACGACGCAGATCCAGATAGCGGTATTTCAGGCGCGCTTCTTCGCTGTTGGTCTGATTAGAGTCCAGCGGCAGTGGCTCAGAGCGATTGATGATGGTCAGCGCCTGGGCAAACACTTCGACTTCGCCGGTCGCCATGTCGCTGTTTTTATTCTTCTCATCACGCGCACGCACGGTGCCGGTGATCTGGATGCAGAATTCGTTACGCAGTTCAGAAGCCAGCTTAAATGCGTCCTGACGATCGGGATCGAAAAACACCTGCACGATGCCTTCACGGTCGCGCATGTCGATAAAAATCAAACTGCCCAGATCGCGACGGCGATTTACCCAGCCGCAAAGCGTGACTTGCTGACCTACATGAGACAGATTGAGCTGTCCGCAATATTCTGTACGCATAACACTATCCTTTTAACTTCGCCGCTGCAGCTGACAGCATCCGGCCGCGTTACCTGTTGCGATGCTGTCGCAAAAATGGCGGTCATTATAATGGAAAAAGCCAGGCAGGATAAGCAGATCCACGCCAAAGCACCGATTTCCTGTGTGCATTTGCCCACCTGACCGAACATAGAAGATAATGGGGCATCTTAACCCATCGCCAGGAGCGCGCGTGACACTTCGTATTGGCCTGCCCCAGTGGGGGCATTCACACTGGAAACGCTGGGGTATCACGAGCCTGGCGGACTATGCCCGATACTTCCATTGTGTAGAGGGAAACACCACGCTTTATGCGCTGCCTGATACCGAAACGGTGATGCGCTGGCGCGATATGACGCATGATGCGTTTCGCTTCTGCTTTAAGTTTCCCAACACCATCAGCCATCAGGCGGCGCTACAGCACAGTGACGACCTGCTGACCGATTTCCTGCGCCTGATGGAGCCGCTGGCCGATCGCATCGGTCAGTACTGGCTGCAGCTGCCTGCCAGCTTCTCTCCGGCGCAGATCGCCGATCTGTGGCGCTTTCTGGATAGTTTGCCGCGTCGTTTTCACTACGGCGTCGAAGTCCGCCATCCCGCTTTCTTTGCCAAAGGTGACGCAGAGCGGGCGCTGAATCGCGGATTGCTTGAGCGCGGCATCAATCGCGTCATGCTGGACAGCCGCCCGGTTCACGCCTCCACCTCGCAAAGCCCGGCAGCGCTGGTGGCCCGTGCTCAGAAGCCTAAAGTGCCGCCTCATGCCTTACGAACCGGCTCGCAGCCAATGGTCCGTTTTATCGGCAGCGACAGTGTGGAAGAGACCGTGCCGCTGTTTCAGATCTGGCGTGACAAGCTCTCGCAATGGCAGCAACAGGGCGACGCCATGTTGTTTCTGCATACGCCCGATATGGGTCAGGTGTTTCCGCTGGTGCAGGCGCTATGGCCGCAGCTGCAGCAGATCGATCCGGCTATCGGCAATGGACCCGACTGGCCGCAACAGACATCACTGTTTTGATCACTGCACAGGACAGCGTGCTGTACGCTGGATAGAATAGCCACTTTACGGATGGATACCGGAGTGACAATGATTAGCGCGTTATACGTCGTACTGGGTGCATTGCTGGTAATGAAATTTACACTGGACGTGGTGCGTTACCGCCGTTTCTATCGCGTGGCGTATGGCGATGGCGGCTATCACGACCTGAAAATGGCGATTCGCATTCACGGCAATGCCATCGAAACTATCCCGCTGGCGCTGTTGCTGCTGGTGATGATGGAGATGAATGGCGCCGATATCTGGATGGTGCATCTCACTGGCCTGCTCTTTTTCATCAGCCGGTTACTCCATGCCTGGGGTTTACGCAGCAGCGCCATGGCTGGCCGTAAATATGGCATGCTGCTGACGCTGTTTTCCCTGTGCGGCATGGTCATTTTTAATCTTATTTATCTGCCGTGGGAACTGGTGCTGACACTCCATTAAGTCGCCCTGGGTTAAGGGGTGCAGGCCGCCCCACTTTCTGCGAGAATAGCGCCCTTTCCGTCGTCTCTTCGGATTTTCGATATGTCTGACCGCGATCAACTCTTCTCAGCGCCCATTGCAAAACTGGGCGACTGGACCTTTGACGAGCGTGTAGCTGAAGTCTTTCCAGACATGATTCAGCGCTCGGTGCCGGGCTATTCCAACATCATTTCGATGATTGGCATGCTGGCAGAACGTTTTGTTACGCCCGACAGCACGGTTTATGACCTGGGCTGCTCGCTGGGCGCCGCCACCCTCTCGGTGCGCCGCAATATTCATGTCCCGGGTTGCCAGATCATCGCAGTGGATAACTCCCCGGCGATGGTGGAGCGTTGCCGTCGTCATCTGGATGCGTTTCGCGCTGATACGCCGGTGACGGTGCTGGAAGCGGATATCCGTGATATTGACATAGAAAACGCCTCGCTGGTGGTGCTTAACTTTACGCTGCAGTTTCTGGAGCCACCCGCACGTCTGGCTCTGCTGGAAAAAATCTGGCAGGGACTTAAACCCGGTGGCGCGCTGGTGCTGTCGGAGAAATTCAGTTTTGAAGATGCCGAAGTCGGTGAACTGTTGTTCAACATGCACCATGACTTCAAGCGCGCCAACGGCTACAGCGAACTGGAAATCAGCCAGAAACGTAGCATGCTGGAAAATGTGATGCTGACTGACAGCGTCGAAGCCCATAAAGCCCGCCTGAAACAGGCCGGTTTCTCGCACGCCGAACTCTGGTTCCAGTGCTTTAATTTTGGATCTCTGGTGGCGTTGAAATGATCGACTTTGGCCGTTTTTATCAGCAAATTGCCGTAGGTCCACTGGCGAAGTGGCTGGAAGTTTTACCGGCGCAAATCAGCGAGTGGCAGCGTGAAAACCTGCATGGGCACTTCCGTGACTGGTACAAGTCGCTGGAGTATCTGCCGCTGCTGGAGCCGCAAAAGCTCGACCTGCTGCATAGTGTCACCGCCGACCGCGATGACATCAGCGATCGTCATCGTCAGGGTATTGAGAAATTACTGCGTAACCTGATGCCATGGCGCAAAGGGCCCTATTTCCTCTATGGCACCCATATCAACACTGAGTGGCGTTCTGACTGGAAATGGGAGCGTGTCCTGCCGCATATATCCTCGCTGGCGGGCCGGACGGTGCTGGATATTGGCTGTGGCAGCGGTTATCACATGTGGCGAATGATTGGTGCGGGTGCGCATCTGGTGGTCGGCATTGATCCGATGCAGCTCTTCCTGGTGCAGTTTGAAGCCGTGCGTAAGCTGCTCAACGATGATCGCCGGGCGCACATGCTGCCGCTGGGTATTGAACAGTTACCGGCGTTACAGGCATTTGATACCGTATTTTCGATGGGTGTGCTCTACCATCGCCGTTCCCCGCTGGATCACCTGTTACAGCTGAAAAATCAGCTGGTGAGCGGCGGTGAACTGGTGCTGGAGACGCTGGTCATTGAGGGCGATGTGAATCAGGTGCTGGTGCCCGGTGAGCGCTATGCGCAGATGCGCAACGTCTTCTTTATCCCCTCCGCCGAGGCGCTGAAAAGCTGGCTGGAGAAAAGCGGCTTTGTCGATGTACGGATTGTCGATTTCGCCCTGACCACCACCGAAGAACAACGTCGGACAGACTGGATGACCAGCGAGTCGCTGGCGGAATTCCTCGATCCCGATGATCCGAGCAAAACGGTTGAGGGCTATCCGGCTCCGCTGCGCGCCGTGCTGGTCGCCACCAAACCTTAAATCTCAGCGGCGAGACAACGCCAGTTTCGCCGCAAATCCAATAAACACGCAGCCGGTCAGGCGATCCATCACCTTTAATACCCGCGGTTTTTGCAGATGACCCGCAAAATAGTGACTGCCGCCGATTAACACGGCATTCCATATCAGCCCCAGCAGCATGTGTGCCAGCGCCATCAGCGTACACCAGAGCGCCACGGACGCCCCGGCCGGAATAAACTGTGGCAGGAAGGTGACGTAAAACACGCCCACTTTTGGATTCAGCAGATTCCCCATCAACCCCCGACTGAAGCAGGCCAGATAACCCTGCGACCTGGCAGGCTGTTCGTCCACGATGAGCGGTTGCTGACGCGGTTTAAGCAGTAGCCTGATACCGAGCCAGAGCAGCCAGGCCGCCCCCATCCACTTCAGCAGGTTGTATGCAATTTCAGAGGCCAGCAATAGCGCACCCAGCCCCAGGCCTACCGCCACTCCCCAGATCAGACAGCCCAGCGTCACGCCGAGCGCAGTGGCGCAGGCGCGCTGCCAGCCCTGCGCGATAGCGGTTCGCAGCACCAGTGCGGTGTCAAATCCGGGTGTGAGCGTCAGAATGGTTATCGCAAGCAGAAATGAAAAGAGCATTGCGCTCATCATGATTTCTCCGTTATCTCCTGGGTGTTCACGCAGCTTAACAGCTCCGGTGACCGCAATCCTTCATCAACTGTCACTCTTCCCGGATTGTGCCAGACTGGATCAGGTTGATTCATTCATATCAGGGAGTTTTGATTATGAGTAAATTTATTTTTTCCTCACCCCGTAAATATGTACAGGGCGCAGGAGTGCTGGACGAGCTGGGAACGTATCTGACTGAACTGGGCGATCAGGCTTTTCTGGTGGCTGACAACACGGTCTGGACGTTGATTGGCGAACGGACGCAACACGCCCTGCATTCCGCTGGCGTGACATTCAGCTGGCAGCAATTCAATGGCGAAGCCTCCAGTAATGAGATTTCCCGACTCAGTGCGCTCGCAAAAAGTCAGGGCTGTAATGTGATTGTCGGCCTGGGCGGGGGCAAAACGCTGGATACGGTTAAAGCGGTGGCGGATGAACTTAAACTGCCGGTGGCTATCGTGCCAACCATTGCGTCCACCGATGCGCCCTGTAGCGCCCTGTCGGTCATCTATTCTGACAGCGGTGTATTCGAGAGCTATCGCTTTTACAGCAAAAATCCAGATTTGGTGCTCGTGGACACGGCAGTCTGCGCCAGTGCGCCAGCACGGCTATTTGCATCAGGCATTGCAGATGGACTGGCGACCTGGGTTGAAGCGCAGGCCGTGGCACGTTCGCATGCGAAATCAATGGTTAACGGTGATCCGACACTTGCCGGGCTGGCCATTGCCCGAGCCTGTGAAGAAACGCTTCTTACATGGGGTTACAGCGCCTATGTTGCCGTTTCCGAAAAACGGGTAACGCCAGCGGTGGAAGCGGTCGTTGAGGCCAATACGCTGCTCTCGGGACTGGGGTTTGAGAACGGTGGTCTGGCAGCCGCTCACGCGATTCATAATGGTTTTACCGCCATCGATGGCGATATCCACCATCTGACTCATGGCGAGAAAGTTGCCTATGGCACGCTGACGCAGATGGTGCTTGAGAAGCGTACGGATGAGGATATTGCGCGCTATATACGCTTTTATCGCGCTATCAATATGCCAACCACACTCCGGGAGCTGCATCTGGAAAATGAAAGCTGGGAGAATCTGGTGAAAGTGGGGGCGCTGGCAAACAGTGAGGGAGATACGCTGAAAAACCTCAACCCACACCTGTCACCCGAAGATATCGCAAATGCCCTGCTGGCACTGGATGCCTTTAGTCAGACCGTAAAATAGGTCAGGAGCGGGCGATCACCCGATCGCCTGTTACTCTTCTGCCGCAGGCTGGTTCCAGTACTCATATTTGTAGGCCGAACTGAGGTGGCGCTCGATAGTGCCACGCGTAAAGATCTCGGTCTCATGCAGATAGCTGAGTGTACAGTTGCCGACCTCATCCCATGACTGGCACTCATCAACCGACCGGATGGTGCTGAGCGGTGTGGTCTCGGTGCCGTTAAGTCGTACTTCACGCCATTGAGGATCATAGGTGTATTCGTCGGTGCCTCTTGCAGATGTGGTGCGCGTGACCAGACCTTTTGGGTTCCAGTGATAGTGAAATTCACCGTTGGTCAGCGGATCGCTGCCGCGCGCCACGCTCTTCTCCAGCCGTAGCTGGGGATCATAGCGATAGGTGATGTCGGTAAAGCCGCTTTTCCCCATGCTGGTAAATCTATCAGAGGCGCTGGTAATCGTGCCATGCCGGCCTTTCTGCCAGTTAATCGTTCCCTGTCGATTATCCACGACGACTTCCTTACCTTCTTTCAGCACTTTGACCAGATAGGCGTATTCCGCCACCCAGCCGCCCTGCACTCTGGCGATATGTTGCTCCATGCTGAGAATCACATTACGTTCGCTTTTATCGTAGCTGACGTCGGCGACAGTCAGATCGCCGCAGGCGTCAAACTGCCCCAGCACCCGCTTTTGCGAGTTCACATCTTTGCCAAACTCGCCCGCAATCACCTGCTTCACAGCGCCTTTCGCGTTTCCCCCCAGCAGAATAAGGTTATTGCTGTTTGCAACGGCCGCATTATTCGGGCTGCAGGCGCTGGCCGCTGCGCTTTCAGTCCAGGCAGTCAGCATCAGGCTTAAAACAAGAATCTGATTGCGTTTCATAGGGTAATTTCCAGGCGACGTTGCTTTCAGTGTAAACGCTGTGGTGATAAACAGCGCCAATCTTTGACGATTCCGGCCTGCAGTGCTTTAAATGATGAGAGAGGTAAAAGGCACAAACGTCAGGTGTCATCTTCCGCTCACATCATGACAATGCAAGAGAACCCCGGAATAAGGTCACTGCACTTGAGAGGGCTTCAGACAAAAAGAACCCCAGCAAGAATACTGGGGTTTGGTACTTGCAAACACCACGTCAAGAATCGGCGTGCTGCGCGGCAAAATCTGTTGTGATTCAGGCGACCCGAACGGTGCTCATCTGCATCACACTTTTCATCGCCTCAACGACATCGCCGTCTACACAGTAGCGGCTGAACTCATCGCTTTCGGCTTCAGAACACATGGAGACCCCCGCTTTGCGGTAGCGCATCGGCGACACCATCAGGCGACTTGCCGAGCTGTGAACTTCATCAATCCCAATGTCGAGAAACTTTTGCAGGTTGCTGAGACGAACCCCGGCACCCGCCATAATAATAGGACCGGTGCTGGCCTCATTTAGTTCCCTGAGGAGTGCAATTCCGTTTTCAGCACTGTGTTGCTGACCGGATGTCAGAATGCGCGCCACCCCCAAATCTGTTAATTCTTCCAGCGCTCGCTTAGGGCTGTGGCACAGATCGAAGGCGCGATGGAACGTCACTGACAGGCCGTCACACAGCGCCATAATCTGCCGCATCTGACCATGATGGATATGCGCGTCCTCATCAAGCATCCCAATGACCAGCCCTGGAAAACCCAGTTCGCGTATCAACGCCACATCCGATTTCATCGCTTCAAACTCGCGCGCGGTATAACAAAAGTCACCACCCCGTGGCCGGACAATAGGATGAACCGGGATTGAAACCTCGCGCCGGGCGGCATTCAGCATTCCTGCCGATGGGGTCAGACCACCCTCACGCGGTGCGGCACAAAGTTCAACCCGATCGGCGCCCGCCTGTTGTGCGGTCACGGCGCAATCCACGCCATAGCAGCAAATTTCCAGTGTGGTCATTCTCTTCTCCTTTACATGACTCTGGTTCAAGGCAGATTCATCAGTTAGTCTGGCTGCTGATATGAGTTTACCGGGAAAGTTAACTATGGCATTCAATTTCGACCAACGGATAGACCGTCGTCACAGCGATAGCCTTAAATGGAACAAATATGCGGACCAGGACATTCTGCCGTTGTGGGTGGCAGATACCGATTTCCGATCGCCTGACTGCGTTATCGATGCGATCAAAACCCGCGCCGGGCATGGCATTTTCGGCTATGGCGATACGCCGGTAGCGTTTCTCGACAGCGCAGTTGCGTGGCTCGCCTCACGCTATCAGTGGCACGTCAATCCGGAATGGATTGTGGTTTTACCCGGCGTGGTGAGTGGACTGAATCTCGCCGTGCGTGCCTTCACTGCGTCGGACGAGCTGACGATTTCTCCCACGCCGATCTATCCACCGTTTCGCGGGGCGGCAAAACTGGCAGAGCGAGGTCAGATCAATGTGCCTGTCACGTTGCAACAGGGGCGCTGGCTGCTGGATCTGGATGCAGCCGAAGAACAGACTGGGGGTAAAGAACGGCTGTTAATGCTGTGTAACCCGCAGAATCCGGGCGGCACGGTCTATCGCCAGGACGAACTACAGGCGCAGCTGGAATTCGCCCGGAAACACAATCTGATTGTCTGTTCCGACGAGATCCACAGCGATTTGCTACTGGAACCGGGCGTGCAGCACATTCCGTTTGCTTCGCTAAGTGAGGATGCGGCCCAGCGAAGTGTCACGCTGATGTCGCCCTCCAAGAGTTTCAATATCGCCGGTCTGGGTGCGTCCATCGCCATCATACCGAATGCTGAACTGCGCGCGCGCTTTAACCGGGTGCGACGCGGCATTGTGCCGGATGTAGATATTCTGGCCATCACCGCAGCAGCAGCAGCCTGGCGCGAAGGTGAGCCCTGGCTGAAGGCACAGAATGCTTACCTGCGCAGTAACCGGGACTGGCTGGTATCTCAGGTCAATAAAATGCCCGGTCTGTCAGTTGCCACCCCGGAAGCAACCTACCTGGCCTGGATTGATGCCAGCGCGCTGGGTGTGGCCAGTCCTGCCCTCTATTTTGAGAAGCACGGACTGGGCTTAACCGCCGGACGTGAGTTCGGCAACGACCAGTTTGTCCGGCTCAATTTCGGCTGTACCCGAGCGCTACTGGACGAGGCGGTTGCCCGACTGAAACGCGCCGTGGCTGCCCGCATTTAGTGCTGCTCACTGGCGACAATTTCCTCCAGTCGCCACGGATGAAACTTGATGGTTGTCTGCCCGTCCGTCACCGCCAGGGTCGGATTAGGCAGACGCTCATTCTCGCCCTGCGGTGAGCTGGTTTTAAAGGAAATACCGGGCTGCGTCAGTGCCTCATCAGACAATAATGCCATCGCGCGCATGCCCAGCGTTCGATGATCGCCACGTAACACCACTTCAATGTGCTCCCAGCCTTCATGGCGATAACGCTTCTCACCCGGCCACGGCAGCTCAACCACATCGATCTCTCTGCCCGCCACAACCAGTGGATCATGTAGTTTAAACAGGCAAATCTGCCGTCCGTTAATCATCGTCGCGGAAAACTGCGTACCCATCTGCTGCAGGCCTTGCTGCCAGCGGATCGCCGTCGTGTCCTGATGACAACGCACCGAAATATGGTCCACTTCAAGATCGTTAAGGCGCAAACCAAGTTGCTGCGCAAAACTTTGCAACGATTTTTCAAAACGCCTTAAATCTGTCTTTAAATCGTCCAATTCTGCCGGAAAAGATCGCTCTGACACCGTAAATCCTCTCAATTTGTTTAGCATTTATAAACAGTCTCGTTTATGGAGCGCCGCGTGCCTGACGTCACATAATGATAAGATTCATCTTATTTGGACTGAAATTTAACGCAAAACCTCATAATAACATCTTTCATTTCGGATTTATCTCCTGTTTAGGGCCATAAGTTCCTTGATGAAAGTGAGTTAACTGTATGATTATAATAAACTTCTTTAATACAATAAGATAAGTCTCAATTGACTGATAAACAATTGCAGCATTCTCTGCCTTCCTATAAATTTGACCTAACACAAACAAAAGGAATGGCTATATGTCTATGCTCATCGTTGTCGCTGTACTGATCGCACTGATGGGATTCGCAATTGCGCGCCACTGGAAGGTGCTTGAAGATAAAAGCGTAAAGAACCCACGTCGTCATCTGCGACGTCGTTAACGCCTCCGGGAAACATCTTCTTCAGCTCTGTTTCCCCGCTTCATCCAACTGCTGACGCCCATCCACATTTCACGTATACTTTTCCCCTCATTTTTTTCCATTTTGTCTGCCCCATCCGTTTCTGCCCCGCCGTAACGCGATGTGCTCAGGCAAGATGATGACAGCCCGGTTTAGCAGTCCAGGGCGTTGTTCAGCTTATGAAGGTAACTCGGTGAATATTCAGGCACTTCTTTCCGCAAAAGTCAGTCAGGCAATGGTTTTAGCCGGCGCACCCGCCGATTGCGAACCACAGGTTCGTCAGTCTGCACGGGTTCAGTTTGGAGACTATCAGGCCAACGGCATTATGGCCGTGGCGAAAAAGCTGGGACAGGCACCGCGACAATTAGCGGAAGCGGTGATTCAGCACCTCGACCTGACCGGCATCGCCAGCAAGGTTGAAATTGCCGGGCCGGGTTTCATTAATATTTTCCTTGACCACAACTGGCTGGCAACACACGCCCGTCAGGCACTTAGCCTGCCGCGTCTTGGCGTGCAGCTGGCTGAGCCGCAGATCATCGTGGTCGACTATTCCGCCCCTAATGTTGCAAAAGAGATGCACGTCGGTCACGTCCGCTCCACCATCATTGGTGATGCGGCGGTGCGTACGCTGGAGTTTCTCGGCCATAACGTTATCCGCGCTAACCACGTTGGCGACTGGGGTACGCAGTTCGGCATGTTGATCGCGTTCCTTGAAAAGCAGCAGAATGAAGATCACGCAGAGATGGCGCTGGCCGACCTCGAAGGCTTCTACCGTGAAGCAAAACGCACTTATGATGAAGATCCTGAGTTTGCCGAGCGTGCACGCAGCTATGTCGTGAAACTTCAGGGTGGCGATGAATATTGCCGCCAGATGTGGAAGAAGCTGGTCGACATCACCATGAGTCAGAACCAGAAAATCTACGACCGCATGAACGTGACGCTGACGCGCAACGATGTCATGGGTGAAAGTCTTTATAACGACATGCTGCCCGGCATTGTTTCCGACCTGAAACAGAAAGGCTTAGCGGTCGAGAGCGAAGGCGCAACCGTGGTGTTCCTGGATGAATTCCAGAACAAAGAGGGTGAGCCGATGGGCGTCATCATCCAGAAAAAGGATGGTGGCTACCTCTACACCACCACGGACATCGCCTGTGCGAAATATCGTTATGAAACGCTGAAAGCCGATCGCGTGCTCTATTACATCGATTCACGTCAGCATCAGCATCTGGTGCAGGCATGGACGATTGTCCGTAAAGCGGGTTATGTGCCGGAATCTGTGCCGCTGGAGCACCATGCATTCGGCATGATGCTGGGCAAAGATGGACGACCATTTAAAACACGTAGCGGCGGTACTATTAAACTCTCTGATCTGCTGGATGAAGCCTATCAGCGTGCCTACACGCTGGTGCGCGAGAAGAACCCGGAGATGAGCGAAGCGGAAGTGAAAACCCTGGCGGAAGTGGTGGGGATCAGTGCTGTCAAATATGCTGATCTGTCAAAAAGCCGCACCACCGACTACATCTTCGACTGGGATAACATGCTGGCGTTTGAAGGCAATACCGCGCCTTACATGCAGTATGCCTATACCCGTGTGCTTTCCGTGTTCCGTAAAGCGGGCATTAATGCCGATTCGCTGGATGCAGAGATTGTGATCAGTGAAGAGCGCGAAGCACAGCTGGCCACGCGTTTGCTACAGTTCGAAGAGGTCATTACTCAGGTCGCTCGCGACGGCACGCCACATATGATGTGTGCCTATCTCTACGATCTGGCCGGTCTGTTCTCCGGCTTCTACGAGCACTGCCCGATTCTAAGCGCAGAATCAGACGCAACGCGCCTGAGCCGTCTGCAGCTGGCCGCGCTGACGGCGAAGACGCTGAAGCAGGGTCTGGATACTCTGGGTATCGACACCGTCGAGCGCATGTAACCTGTAAAACGGAGAGGGATTTCCCTCTCCGTTGCTGTTCTCAGTTATCCGCTCTGAACGCCCCCCAAATTTCCGCAGCAGGATGGTGTTATGTCTGTCGCCGCGCACCTTATCAGCAGTCATCTTCCCACCATAAAGCAATTGCAGTGCTTTCTGGCTGTTGCGCACGAGCTTAATTTTCGCCGGGCCGCAGAACGCCTCAGCATGACGCAGCCGCCGCTCACCCGTCAGGTTCAAAGCCTGGAAGATCTGCTCGGTCAGCCGCTGTTCAGCCGAACGACTCATGAGGTGATGCTCACCGATGCTGGCCGTACGCTGGTTGCAAAAGCAGAAGCGATTCTTACCGCGCTGAATAGCCTAAAGCAGCCTGCTGCTGTGCGACCACGTATCGGACTGACCCGCACGCTCAACTTTGAATTAATGGCACCGCTTAACCGGCAACTCGCCAGTTTCCATGCCAGCGATGAAATGGAGATGCCCAGCCTGACCTCCGCTCAACTGCTGCAAAGCCTGGCCAAAAACAGCCTGGATTTAATTCTCACTGGCGAAAAAGGTCCTGAAGCGGAAACCCTGGTTCAGTACACCTGGGTTTACCGTGAACCGTTGCTGCTCGCTATGCCGTCAACGCACCCTGCCAGTCTGGCAGGAGAAAAGGTCGCACTGGAGGCGCTGGCCGACCTGCCGCTGTTCTGGTTTGCGCGCAGTGCCAATCCGCAGTTTTACGATAAATGCGAACGCTACTTTGCGACGCTCAGCGTCACGTTAAAACGAATAAGAGAGCCGGATGATTCTCTGCTGATGCTGTCGCACATTGCCAGAGGCAAAGGATTCGCCCTGATGCCGCAGTCAAAATGTACCTTTAACCAGACAGGACTCTGTTATCGCCCGCTGACTGAAAGCGCGGCGCGGCAATTGACGATTGATGTTTATGCGGCCATTCGCGCCAATGAAAAAAATGCGGCAGTGCTGAATGCGCTGAGCGTGCTTTCACAGTCGGCTGATCACGACGCTCACCCGCATTCATCGGACTGAGTCGCCGCCCTCTTACGTCGCGCTGCCTGTGGCTGATGATGCGCGGTTCCGCCCGCTCCTGTGTTGTCCCCGGTCTTACCTTTCCTGATACCTTTTTTGCATGACGAAAAGAGCAATTCATTGGCTTCACGCGGGGTGAAACAATCGCCTTTCACTCACGAGGAGAAACAATGAAAAAGCGAACCTTAAGTCAGGGTCTGGATGTCAGCGCCATAGGCTATGGCGCAATGGGGCTGAGCGAATTTTACGGTCACTCCGACGACCGCCAGTCTCTCCAGCTGCTTAGCCAGCTGCGCGACCTGGATATCACCTTCATTGATACCGCCGATCTTTACGGACGTGGCCACAATGAGCAGCTGATCGGTGAGTTTCTTGCCGGGATGAGCAAGGCTGAACGCCTGACGTTCACCGTCGCCACCAAATGTGGTATCGAGCGTCCGGCAGATGAGGCTTATGCCCGTACCATTAACAATAAGCCGGACTACATTACCCGCAGCTGCCATGCCTCCCTGAAACGATTGGGCGTCGAGCGTATCGATCTCTTTTATCTGCATCGTATCAGCGCGGCAACACCGATTGAGGAGAGCATGCAGTGTCTGAGCCGCCTGATAAAAGAGGGGAAAATTGCCCGGATTGGATTGTGTGAAGCGTCGGCTGCCACGCTGAATCGGGCGCACGCCATCCATCCGCTGGCCGCGCTGCAGACGGAATATTCTCTGTGGACGCGTGACATTGAAGAAGACATCCTGCCAGCGGTGAAACAGCTCGGTATCGGTCTGGTGCCCTATTCCCCGCTGGGCAGAGGTTTTCTGACCGGGAAATACCGCCAGAACAGTGATTTTGCCGGGGATGATTTCCGCAAAAATAACGCGCGTTTCCAGCAGGAGAATATCGATCACAACCTGCAGCTGGTAAATGCGATTACGCCGCTGGCGGAGAAATATCACGCCACCACCGGGCAGATTGCGCTGGCCTGGCTCCTGGCCCAGTATGAAAGAATTGTGCCGATACCGGGCACCAGGCAGATCGCTTATCTTAATGAAAACGCGCAGGCCGCGGATATTCAGTTGGAAGAGAACGATCTCCTGTTGCTGAATGCACTTCACCGGCAAATAGAAGTTAAAGGGGGGCGTTACTCGGAAGAGGGAATGAAAGGCGTTAATGCCTGAATTCTGACCTTTGCGTCGGTGGCTGATGTATCGGCTGAGAGTCAGTGCGTTAATTGTTGCTCTGTAAACGACGTAACAGCCGATGCACATATCTGGTGTGCATCGGCGTGTCCCGCGCAGGCATCAACGTTGCTGATTCATTATTCGTAATTGACCATCACTTCACTGCTGACCACCCGTAATCCGGGTGGAAGCGCCCCACTGCCCGCAAAACCAAACACCATGTGCAATGTCTCACCGGCATTCAGATGCGCCAGCCCGCGCGTGGTGCCGCTGGCACCTTCAAGCGACGTGCAACGTTGTTCACCGCACAGCCGCACTTCCAGGCCAGAGGGCGCCGGCCTGCTCAGCTCATAACGCCAGTTAATGATGCTGACTTCCCCACCGACGCCGGCGGGTGGCGTCAGCGGCTGCGCCCGTTGCCAGCTGCCACGGTTCGCCAGTAGCGGCCCGTTAGCCGAGGCACTCCAGGCCCCTCCAGCCGCCTGAGCCATCAGTGGCATCATTAACAATGCCATGATCAGTCTGCGCATTATTTGCCTCCAATGGTGGCAGTCATACGGATCTGACGGTTATCGCTCAGCTCCAGGTTTGAGAGCACCACCAGCTGTGGCAGATTGCGGCGCAGGAATCGCGCCAGCAGTGCACGCAGCGGATGATTGACCAGCAGTACCGGCGGTGCCCCCAGCATCTCCTGGCGCTGCAATGCCGCCTGTGCCTGACTCAACAGCCGATCGGCCAGACCCGGCTCCAGTCCGCCACCACCCTGCAACGCCTGCAACAGCAGACGCTCCAGCGTTGAATCCAGCCCGATAACCTGCACTTCGTCATTACCCGGGAACCACTGTTGCGTAATCGCACGACCCAGCGCCACACGGACCACGCTGGTCAGCTCCTGGGGATCGCTCTGCACCGGCGCGTGTTCCGCCAGCGTTTCGATGATGGTGCGCATATCGCGAATCGACACCCGCTCCACCAGCAGGTTCTGCAGCACCTTGTGCAGCGTGGTGAGTGAAATCACGCCTGGCACCAGATCTTCGGTCAGTTTCGGCATCTCCTGGGTTACGCGATCCAGCAGTTGCTGCGCTTCCTGACGGCCAAACAGTTCGCTGGCGAACTGGCCGATCAGATGGTTGAGATGGGTTGCTACGACGGTACTGGCCTCGACGACTGTAAAGCCCTGAATCTGCGCCTGCTCTTTGAGTGCGCTATCAATCCAGACCGCTGCCAGACCAAAGGCGGGATCGACGGTCGCTTCACCAGGCAGACTTCCGGCAGCCGTGCCCGGGTTAATCGCCATCCAGCGGCCAGGATAGGCATCACCGCTACCAATCTCTACCCCTTTCATCAGGATGCGATAGCGCGCAGGCGGAAGCTCCATGTTGTCACGGATATGCACCACCGGCGGCAGGAAACCAACATCCTGAGCAACCTTCTTACGAATACTGCGGATACGTCCCAGCAGCTCACCGTTTTGCTGATGATCGACCATCGGAATCAGGCGGTAGCCCACTTCCATGCCCAGGGTATCTTCCAGCTGCACATCGGTCCAGGACGCTTCGGTGGCGGCTGGCGTGTCGGCTGGTTTGTTGCTGATGCTGCCTGCAACGTCCACTTTCTTCTTCGGCTGTGCTTCGCGACCACGCAACCACCAGGCCAGACCCAGTAAGGCGGCGGTGAACAGCAGGAAAACAAAGTTAGGCATGCCAGGCACCAGACCCAGTAAGCCAATCACCCCGGCGCTGAGCATCAGTACGCGGGGATCTTTGAACAGCTGAGTGACCATCTGCTCACCGACATCCTGATCGGTGGCAACGCGCGTCACGATAACACCGGCAGCAGTGGAGATAACCAGCGCCGGGATCTGCGCGACCAGTCCATCACCGATGGTCAGCAGCGTATAGGTCTCTGCGGCATGCCCCGCATCCATACCGTGCTGCACCACGCCCACCAGCAGGCCGCCGATGACGTTGATGACCATGATCATGATACCGGCGATGGCATCACCACGAACGAACTTACTCGCACCGTCCATCGAACCGTAGAAGTCGGCTTCCTGGGTCACTTCTGCACGGCGGCGTTTGGCATCATCTTCACCGATCAGACCGGCGTTGAGGTCGGCATCGATTGCCATCTGCTTACCGGGCATGCCGTCCAGCACAAAGCGCGCGCCCACTTCCGCGATACGACCGGCACCCTTGGTGATAACCATAAAGTTGATGATCACGAGGATGATAAACACCACGATACCGATGGCGAAGTTACCGCCCACCAGGAAGTGACCGAACGCTTCAACCACCTGTCCGGCCGCAGCGGCACCAGTGTGCCCTTCCATCAGGATGATACGGGTTGACGCAACGTTCAGCGCCAGACGCAACAATGTTGAGAAGAGCAGAATGGTCGGGAACGCCGCAAATTCCAGGGTCCGCTGGGTGAACATCGCCACCAGCAGGACCATGATCGACAGCGCAATGTTAAAGGTGAACAGCAGATCGAGGATAAACGGCGGCAATGGCAGAACCATCATCGACAGGATCATCAGGATCAGTACCGGCCCGGCCAGTACCTGCCACTGCATATCTTTAAAGCCCGGTAGACGTAGCTTTACGGCCAGGTTATTAGCCATCGTTTTTGCTCTCTCCTGCAAAGTCCATCTCTGCCGGAACCGGCAGGTCTTTTGGTTTGGTTGGAATCAGGCCGCCTTCGCGCTTCCAGCGACGCGACTGCCAGACCCACGCCAGCACCTCGGCCACGGCAGCATACAGCGCGCCAGGGATGTGCTGACCAATTTCGGTATGACGATATAACGCACGCGCCAGCGGCGGTGCTTCCAGAACCGGGATGCGGTGTTCAGCAGCCAGTTCACGAATTCTCAGGGCGATCTCGCCGGCCCCTTTCGCCACAACTTTTGGCGCACTCATCTTTTTCTCGTTGTACTGCAGGGCGACGGAGTAGTGCGTCGGGTTGGTAACGATGACATCGGCTTTTGGCACATCTGCCATCATTCTGCGTCGTGCAGCGGCGCGCATCTGCTGACGGATGCGTCCTTTAACATGCGGGTCGCCTTCCTGCTGCTTATGCTCGTCGCGAATCTCCTGCATCGACATCTTCAGCTTTTTAAAGTGGCTGTAGAGCTGCCAGAAAACGTCATAGCCCACCATCGGTATCAGCCCCAGCATCACCAGCGAGCAGCAGACCGCAATCATCTCCATGCCGTGGATGAGCGCGGTCACCGGTGCTTCGCTGATCAGCCGCAGCATCTCAGGCCAGTGACTCCAGATGTACCACCAGCCCACTGCGCCAACCAGGATAGTCTTGAGGATCCCTTTAAACAGTTCGGTCCAGGCCTGAGCGGCGAACATTCGCTTAAAGCCGGCAATCGGGTTCATCTTTTTCGGATCAAACTTGATCGATTTACCGCTGAAAACGATACCGCCCAGCAGCATAGGGGCGGCAATCGCCACCAGCACCAGACCGCCCATCAGCGGCAGCAGCGCCATCAGTGCCTGCGTGATCAGGCTGCCAATGTGGCTGACGATAATTTTGTCATCTCTGACCATGCCGTGGTCAAAACGAAGTCCGGTGGCGACCATCGCCGCCAGCCGGTGCGCCATCATGTTGCCGCCCATCCACAGGATCATGATGCCGGCCAGCAGCATCAGTACGGATGTCAGTTCGCGCGAACGCGGAATCTGGCCCTCTTCACGCGCTTTCTCAAGTCGGTGGGCCGTGGGCGATTCTGTTTTGTCCTCGTCGCTATCAGACACGACAAACCTCGGTTGGCAGGAATTCTGAGCATAGGATGCCAAATCTGGCTTAAGTCAAAGCAGAGATAAGATGGGAAAAACAGGCGTTCTTTCGGGGATGGATCTGACAATGCAGAACGGGGCCACCGGAAGGTGACCCTGTTTAATATAATATGCCGCTGTTTCGCCCGCACGCGGGCGAACAACGCTTAAAACCCTAAGCTGTCCAGCAGGTCATCAACCTGATCCTGGTTCGCCACCACGCCTGGTGCATCTGCGTGAATCTGCGGTCCGTTCAGCAGGCTGGTGCCTTCCTGACGCTTTTCAGCACTGACTTCTGGCATGTTTTCCAGCAGCACCATTAACAGCTGGCGCTCAATTTCCTGAATCACATCCATCATACGCTTGATCACCTGACCGGTAAGGTCCTGGAAATCCTGCGCCATCATGATTTCAAGCAACTGCTTGTTGGTAAAGGCGGTGTGCTCTGGCACGGCGGTGAGGAATGCGCGCGTATCCGTCACCAACTCCCGCGCATCACCCAGTTCAATTGGGTTCTCAAACCACTCATCCCAACGTCCTTTCAGCTGGGTTGCCCCGGCTTCCATTTTATCCTGATGAGGTTGTGCTGCTTCAACACAGTTCAACGCACGGTCAGCGGCCTGCGCCGTCATCTGCACAACATAATCCAGACGATCGCGGGCATCAGGAATGGCTTCAGCCGCATCGGCAATGGCTTTATCCAGCCCCAGCTCGCGCAGACTGTCGCGCAGCATGCGCGTCAGAGAGCCAATACGTGAAATGATGTCGTGTGCCGCGGCATCCTCAGTTGGTTTCGGAAAGTCGCTCATCACATCCCCTTACATGCCCAGTTTTTCGAAAATTTTACCCAGCTTTTCTTCCAGGGTTGCCGCAGTGAAAGGTTTCACTACATATCCACTGGCACCCGCCTGGGCGGCGGCGATAATGTTCTCTTTCTTGGCTTCCGCAGTGACCATCAACACCGGCAGCGTACTCATTGCCGCGTCAGCACGAATGGTCTGCAGCAGCTGCAGGCCATCCATGTTTGGCATGTTCCAGTCGGAAATCACGAAGTCGAAACCACCCGCTTTCAGTTTGCCGAGGGCATCCACACCATCTTCCGCTTCTTCTACGTTATTGAAGCCAAGCTCTTTCAGCAGGTTACGCACAATACGACGCATCGTATTGAAGTCGTCTACTACCAAAAAGCGCATGTTTTTATCTGCCATATCTACTCCTGAGTTGTCTCGCCCGGCGGGACGGGCCTGTTAAATACGCAATGCCTGTCCGGCGCTAATTTTCGCCAGCATGTGCTGGCTGATGTTGCTTAAATCTACGACTTCGCTCACGCCGCCCGTGGCAATAGCCTCACGCGGCATGCCAAATACCACACAGCTGGCTTCGTTCTGGGCGATGGTCCAGGCGCCTGCCCGGTGCATTTCCAGCATCCCGGCCGCACCATCGTTGCCCATTCCGGTGAGGATGACCCCCACCGCATTTCGTCCGGCGTTAATCGCCACCGATTTGAACAGCACATCCACAGAGGGTTTGTGCCGGTTTACCGGGGGCCCTTCATTCAGTTTCACCACATAGTTGGCACCACTTCGGCCCAGCTCCATGTGCATTGCGCCTGGGGCGATATAGGCGTGGCCTGGCAAAATACGTTCACCATCTTCGGCTTCTTTTACCGTGATCTGACACAGCTTGTTCAGACGCTCGGCAAAGGAGCGGGTAAAGCCTGGCGGCATATGCTGGGTAATCAGCAGTGCCGGGCTGGTTGCCGGTAACGGCTGCAGCACATGGCGAATCGCCTCAGTTCCGCCGGTTGAGGAGCCAATCGCAATCAGCTTCTCACTACTCAGCAGCGGACCCGCTTTCAGTGTCGCCGGCACCGGCATCGCTGTGCGGTTGTGCAGGCGCGCACGGGAAGCCGCACGAATTTTGTCGCCAATCATCTGGCTGTACGCCAGCATCCCTTCGCGGATGCCGAGCTGCGGCTTGGTCACGAAATCCACCGCGCCCAGCTCCAGCGCTCTCAGCGTAATTTCGGAGCCTTTTCCGGTCAGCGATGAAACCATCACCACCGGCATTGGCCGTAACCGCATCAGTTTTTCCAGGAAATCGAGGCCATCCATGCGCGGCATTTCCACATCCAGTGTCAGCACCTGCGGATTGAACTGCTTGATCAAATCGCGGGCGACCAGCGGATCGGGCGCCGTAGCGACCATCTCCATATCCGGATGGCTGTTGATGATTTCTGTCATCAACTGCCGCATCAGCGCAGAGTCATCTACGCACATCACGGTGATTTTGCTCATCATCTTTCCTTCGTCAGTCCATAGACGGTTTGCCCACGCAGCCAGAACTCTTTACTGATCTGACTGAAGTTTTCTGAGTGTCCGGCGAAAAGGATTCCGCCCGGTTTTAGCAGTGGGACAAACCGACGCAGAATCTTCTCCTGCGTCTCTTTATCGAAATAGATCATCACATTGCGACAGAAAATAGCGTCGAACTGACCCGGCAGCGCCCAGTCATTCGCCAGCAGGTTTAGCTGCGCGTAAGTGACCATATTGGTCAGCTCGGGACGCGCCCGCACCATACCGGCATGCGGACCGGTTCCGCGCAGGAAGAAACGCTGCATTTGCGCCGGTGACAGCGTGCGCAGCTCTTCCTGGCGGTAAACCCCTGCCACCGCCTTTTCCAGTACCTGAGTATCGATATCGCTGGCATGAACCTGGAACTTGCCAGGTCCTGTGCCCAGCGTTTCCGCCAGCGTCATGGCGATCGAATAAGGCTCTTCACCCGTTGACGCTGCGGTACTCCAGACGCTGAAGTTGCCCTGTCGCTTACGTGCATGCTCCGCCAGAATCGGGAAGTGATGCGCTTCGCGGAAGAACGCGGTCAGGTTGGTCGTCAGCGCATTGATAAAAGCCTGCCACTCGGCACTGTTTGGATCGGACTCCAGCAGCGCCAGGTAGCGACCAAAATCGTCGATATTCAGCGTACGCAGACGACGAACCAGACGGTTGTAAACCATCTCACGCTTGTGGTCGGCCAATACGATGCCGGCACGCTGATAGATCAGCTGGCTGATACGGCGAAAATGCGTATCGGAGAGCGGCAAACGCTGCACCATTTGCGACAGCAGCGTTGTCGTCTCATTTTGATCTAAAATCGTCGATTTTTTCATCTCTGCACCTGGCCCGAACTTTATACATTAACTGTCTGCTGCGATGCCCGGCGCTATAACAGCTACCGGACCACGGGCGTTTAAAAGGTTTCCCAGTTGTCGTCGCTGCGTGACGCAGACGAACGACCAACGGCTAACGGTGCATCTAACTGGAGAGTTTTCATCGCCGTTGTCTTGTTAACGGCCTGAGCGACAAATTCTTTACCAATATTGAACACTGAAACCGCTTGTTTTAAGTGACTTGCCTGATCTTCGAGCGCTGCAGCGGCGGCGGCTGACTCTTCAACCAGTGAGGCGTTCTGCTGTGTAACGCGATCCATCTCAGTCACCGCAAGGCCCACCTGGTCAATGCCACGGCTCTGCTCGTCTGACGCGGAGGCGATCTCACCCATGATGTCGGTGACGCGGGTAACCGCGCTGACGATGTTGCTCATGGTGTCACCGGCACTCTCTACCAGCACTGAGCCGGTATTAACGCGGCTAACGGAATCTTCAATCAGCCCTTTAATCTCTTTGGCGGCCTGGGCGCTGCGCTGTGCCAGGCTGCGGACTTCACCCGCCACTACCGCAAAACCACGCCCCTGTTCTCCGGCACGCGCGGCTTCAACCGCGGCATTCAGCGCCAGGATGTTGGTCTGGAAAGCAATGCCATCAATCACGCTGGTGATATCGGCAATCTTCTTAGAGCTGCCCGCAATCTCTTTCATGGTGGTGACCACGCCATCCACCACTTTGCCGCCCTGCTGCGCGGTTTCTGAGGCAGTCAGCGCCAGCTTCGACGCCTGACGGGCGTTTTCAGCATTCTGTTTCACGGTTGCGGTGAGCTGCTCCATGCTGGCGGCAGTCTGCTCCAGCGAGGCGGCCTGCTGTTCCGTTCGCGAAGAGAGATCGTTATTGCCGATGGAAATTTCGCTGGCGCCGGTATAGATGGCGTCGGAGCCATCACGGACAGTGCGAACGGTACGCACCAGCTCCTGCTGCATGTGCTGCAGTGAAGTCAGCAATTCGCCGATTTCATTTCGTACGTTAATCTCAACCGGCTGGGTCAGATCACCACGTGCAATGTGCTGGATGTGCTCAATGCTCTGACGCAATGGACGGATCAGCACTGAACGCATCACGTTCCACACCAGAACAATCATCAGCAATGTCACAGCCAGCGTGGCAATGACAATGGTGATAGAGCGGCTGTAAGCCTGCTGGTTTGTTTTTACACCCTCCTCTGCAAGCTCTTTGTTGTGCTCAAGCCAGGCGCTGTAATCTTTCTGAAACTTGTCCTGGAAACTTTGCGTAGGCTGATCGACAAAACCTTTGAAGTTACCGGTCGTGAAGAAGACCATCAGTTCTGCCAGGGCATCGTGATAGGCCTTATAGTTGGCCTGTAACGTCAGGACGTTTTCAGCTGTTTTGCCCTTTTCTGACAGGTTATCGTTGAAAATCTGATAGCTGGCTTCGGCCTGTTTCAGCTCCTCGCCCGCCAGGGCGACCAGCTCTTTCACGCTGGCTCCCGACCCCGACATCTGTGCATCCTGCAAAAAACGGATACCGGCGCGGTTAAGGGTGTTGCGCGCCTGAACAAGCGAAACCCATGAAGTGCCCATCGCCTGTTGCAACGTATTCAGACGCTGGTTATAAGCAAAATTCTCTTTATCTGAGCTGACAGTTTTGAAAAACATTCCGCCTGAAAAAAGCTGCAGCAGCGCAAACAGCGCCAGCACACACAGCAGGCCGGAAACGACTCGTACACGACTAAACATACACACCTCATTGGTTGGCGATTCGTGTTTATTTATCGGCGGAGTCAGGGGGAACTTTATGCATGGCAGCAGCTTAAAGCCGCTGCCATGGTGAAAAGCAGAAAATCAGGCGCGGGAAATTTTGAATACGGAGACTGCCTGGGTCAGAACGCTGGCTTGCTGCTCCAGAGCGGCGGCGGCGGCGGCAGACTCCTCAACCAGAGAAGCATTCTGCTGCGTCACGCGATCCATTTCAGTAACGGCCACGCCGACCTGTTCAATACCGCGGCTCTGTTCATCAGACGCTGAGGCGATTTCGCCCATGATATCGGTAACGCGGGTCACGGCACCCACAATCTCATTCATGGTACTGCCGGCGCTTTCAACCTGCAGTGACCCATCGTTAACGCGAGAGACGGAGTCTTCAATCAGGCCTTTGATCTCTTTTGCGGCCTGGGCGCTACGCTGTGCCAGGCTGCGCACTTCACCCGCCACTACTGCAAAACCACGCCCCTGCTCACCGGCCCGCGCGGCTTCAACGGCGGCATTCAGCGCCAGGATATTAGTCTGGAAGGCGATACCGTCGATCACACTGATGATGTCAGCAATTTTCTTCGAGCTGTCCGCGATCTCTTTCATCGTGGTGACCACGCCATTAACCACTTTCCCGCCCTGCTGTGCGGTTTCGGAGGCGGTCAGCGCCAGTTGCGACGCCTGACGGGCGTTGTCCGCATTCTGCTTCACCGTGGCGGTCAACTGCTCCATGCTGGCGGCAGTCTGTTCCAGTGAGGCGGCCTGCTCTTCGGTGCGTGACGACAGGTCGTTGTTACCGGCGGCGATTTCGCTGGCACCGGTAAAGATGGCATCTGAGCCATCACGGACATTACCCACGGTCATTACCAGAGACTGTTGCATCTCATGGATGCCTGCGGCCAGCTGGCTCATCTCATTGCGTCCCTCAACCACAATAGTCTGTGTCAGATCACCGGAAGCGATAGCACGAATCTGTGCCAGCAGCTGTTGCAGGGGCTGAATCAGTACCTGACGCAGGCCAAACCAGCAGGTAATAATCACCGCCAGTACCGCAACGCCAATGGTGGCCAGCAGCCACATCATCTGGGTGTACGCGTTGTGGTTCTGTTCCATGCCCTTGTCAGAAAGTGCAGTCTGCAGCGCACGCCATTTATTGTAACTCTCCTGCATCGCCACCTGCTTCTGTTCGATGTTCTGTTTGAACATCCCTTCCAGGTCACGTGCCTGCAGACTTTTTACCATCGCTTTCAGGCCGTTTTCATAATTGCCGTAATCAGCTTCAAGCTTGTCCCCCAGCGTCTCGTCAAGACCAGCGGTGGTAGGCAGATGGTAATAGATTTTGAAGTGACGATCGGCCTCTGCTAACTGGTTATTGGCTTTGGTGATAAGTTCATCAAGCTGACCGCCGTTCATCTGCGAAGCCATGCTGGTCTGTAACCGAAGCATGCCGCGGTTCAGCGTGGTACGGCTGTTGTTTAAGGAGATATAAGCATCTGTCATCTCAGTAACATTACGATTAGAGACCTGAGACAGCGCGAAGGAAGCTTTGTCTTTATTCAGTGCTGACCAAAAAAGGCTGCCAGAGACTAACTGGAGCGCGCCAAAGATAACCAGTACTGCGATTAAACTGGTTACCACTTTTATTTTTTTTAACATCTTGTTCCCCTGCAGGTTGATTAAGGTGCAGCGGCTATATCGGCGACCCTTCAGGATTAATTAACGCTTTTTGGCGCTTTCAGGAGAGAAGTGGCTTTTGTAATTATTTTTATCAGCATGAGCTGCTGAGTTTGGCTTTAAGCAGAGGAATAACGGGGAGTGTTGCGCATCCCTCAGGATGCGCAACGGGACATCAGAAGGTTTCCCAGTGGGTATCACTGACGGGGGCCGTCAGGACTTTGCGGGGGATCTGCGCAACCGTGGCTGGCGCGGCAATCGGCAGATGCTTTGTCAGTGTCTGCTGCACGGTGCCGCGTGTAATGTTGAACACAGACACGGCCTGGCTTAACCGGCTGGCCTGGTCTTCCAGCGAGGCTGCCGCCGCAGCGGATTCCTCCACCAGCGAGGCGTTCTGCTGGGTCACGCGATCCATCTCAGTAACCGCCTGACCGACCTGATCGATGCCGCGACTCTGCTCGTCCGACGCCGAGGCAATTTCACCCATGATGTCGGTGACGCGTGTGACGGCACTGACGATATCGCTCATGGTTTCGCCCGCGGTGCCAACCAGCTGCGAACCGACGTTGACCCGGCTCACGGAGTCATCGATCAATCCTTTGATCTCTTTGGCCGCCTGGGCGCTGCGCTGCGCCAGACTGCGCACTTCACCCGCCACCACAGCAAAACCGCGACCCTGTTCTCCGGCACGCGCCGCTTCAACGGCCGCATTAAGCGCCAGAATATTGGTCTGGAACGCAATCCCGTCAATCACGCTGGTGATATCGGCAATTTTCTTCGAGCTGCCGGCGATTTCGCTCATGGTTTTCACCACGCCAGCCACAACGTTTCCGCCTTTCTCTGCGGTTTCGGAGGCGCTGAGTGCCAGCTGTGACGCCTGGCGGGCGTTTTCAGCATTCTGTTTTACCGTGGCGGTGAGCTGCTCCATGCTGGCTGCCGTCTGCTCAAGGGAGGCCGCCTGCTGTTCTGTGCGGGCGGAGAGATCATTATTCCCGGCAGAGATCTCGCTGGCACCGGTGAAAATCGCATCCGATCCCTCACGTACATTGGTTACGGTGCGCACCAGCGACTGCTGCATATCATGCAGGCTGGCCGCGAGCTGGGTCATTTCATTGCGCCCTTCCACCACGATCGGCTGGGTTAAATCGCCCCGGGCGATATGCTGAATGTGATGAATGCTGCTGTTCAGTGGCGTCATCACGATTTTGCGCAGGCCAAACCAGCAGAGCACGATCACCGCCACCACCGCGGCCATAATGATGGAGAGGATCCACATCATACGGGTATAGGCACTGCTGTTTTCTGCCACACCCAGGCTGGTCAGACGACTCTGGTCGGCGCGCCACTCACGGTAGAGCGTCAGAAATGCACTCTGGCTCGGTGCGACCGGGGCTTTAGCGGCCGCGACCATGTCGTTTACCTGCAGCGCGCTCTGCAGGCTGCTCAGCGCGCCCGCATAGTCTCTGAAGCGCTGGTCAAGCTGGCTGCCGAGTTGCTCATCCATTCCTGGGGTTTCTGGCGTCTCTCTGAACGCCTTGTAGAAGCCCGCGGCCGCCTGCTGGAAACGCTGACTCTCTTCAAACAGCGTAGCAACATCCGCCGGTTTGCCTTCAAGTTTACTGGTGGCAAAACGCAGCTGAATGCGGGTCAGCAATACACGGCTCTGGTTAAGACTCATATAGGCATCATTAAGCCCCTGCGTATTTTGCATGGCAAGCTGTGACACGGCGAAGTTTTGCTTATCGTGACTTAATGCGGAGTAAAAGACAGAACCGGAGAAGGCCTGTAACAGCCCGAACACCAGCAACACCAGTAACAGGCTGGTGACAACACGGATTTTCGTTAACATGAGTAACCCTGAACAAAGTAGGTAATTAAAAAGTGACTCAGGGATTATCGGCAGGTGATCGCAGGAAATTAGGGAGGACGTAACTTTATTCTATGAATTTAAAGGGATTATCACATGAAGTAATTATCACGGGCCAGCCATAACCAGCCCGTGATAACCCGATTACGCGCTACGCAGATTATCAACCAGCGCCATCTCGTCGCTGCTCAGCAGCTTTTCGATGTCGACCAGAATCAGCATGCGATCGCCCAGTGCACCCAGACCGGTCATGTACTCGGTCGACATGGTCACCGCAAACTCCGGTGAAGGTCGGATCTGATCCTGAGTCAGCGACAGCACGTCAGAAACGCCGTCAACCACAATACCAACCACACGATTTTCCAGATTCAGCACGATAACCACTGTGTTTTCATTGTACTCAACATCGGGCTGCGCAAACTTCACGCGCAGATCGATAATGGGCACGATGACACCGCGCAGGTTAGTCACTCCGCGGATAAAATCAGGGGTATTCGCAATACGTGTTACCTGATCGTAACCGCGAATTTCCTGAACTTTGAGGATATCGATGCCGTATTCTTCGTCGCCCAGCGTGAAGACCAGAAACTCCTGACCCACAGTTTCGCCAGCAATTTTTGTCACGGTTGCCATTCCATTCATGTTATTTACCCTTTCGTTATCAATCAGGCGGCAGCGCCAGCCACACGTTTTTCACGGTTAAGTGATTGCAGTGCTGAAACATCGACAATCAGCGCTACGCTACCATCGCCAAGAATGGTGGCAGCGGAGATGCCCGGCACTTTGCGATAGTTACTTTCCAGGTTCTTCACCACCACCTGATGTTGACCAATCAGCTGATCGACCAGCAGCGCATAGCGTTTGCCCGCGCTTTGCAGGATCACCACGATGCCCTGAGTGGCTTCGGTTTTAGCATCCTGCACATCAAAGACGTTCCACAACTCAACCAGTGGCAGATATTCACCACGGACTTCCAGTACGCACTCGCCACCGGCCATCGGTTTGAGATCTTCGGCACGCGGTTGCAGCGACTCCATCACCGCATTCAGCGGCAGAATAAAGACTTCATTGGCGACGCGAACGGACATGCCATCAAGGATGGCCAGCGTCAGCGGCAGCAGGATACGGATGGTGGTGCCTTTGCCCTGCTTCGAGGCGATTTCGACGTGACCGCCCATCTCCTGAATATTTCGTTTCACCACGTCCATACCGACGCCGCGTCCTGAAACATCCGTCACCTGCTCCGCTGTAGAGAAGCCTGGTGCGAAAATCAACATGCCGACCTCTTCGTCGCTCATGTTCTCATGGACTGGCAGGCCCGATGACAGTGCTTTTGCAAGAATACGTTCACGGTTCAGACCGGCACCATCATCAGAAACTTCGATGCAGATGTTGCCACCCTGATGTTCCGCTGAAAGCGTCAGGTTACCGGTTGCCACTTTACCGGCGACAAGGCGTTTCTCTGGCGTTTCGATACCGTGGTCAAGACTATTACGCACCAGGTGTGTTAATGGATCAATGATGCGTTCAATCAGGCTCTTATCGAGTTCGGTTGAACTGCCCAGCAATGTCAGTTCGACCTCTTTGCCAAGTTTGCTTGCCAGGTCACGCACCAGACGCGGGAAGCGGCTGAAGACATATTCCATTGGCATCATACGAATCGACATCACCGATTCCTGCAGATCGCGGGCGTTACGCTCCAGCTGACCCATGCTGTTCAGCAGGTCGCCGTGCGCCACCGGATCGAGTTCGCCGGAACGCTGGGCGAGCATTGACTGGGTAATCACCAGTTCGCCCACCAGGTTGATCAGCTGATCGACTTTCTCCACGGCTACGCGGATGCTGGTGGATTCGCTTGATTTAGCCGGCGCTGCAGCGCGCTTAGTTTCACGCTTCGCCGCTGCCACAGGCAGTTCGGTGACGGTCGCGGTGTGAACCTCTTCCACCACAGGTGCGGCGGGAGCGGCGACGGCAACCGGCTCAGCAACCGCGTCATCAGCGGCCGGGAAGCGAATTTGCGCTTCGTCAATGACGAAACAGAGCACCGCCACGATGTCATCTTTACCGACGCCATCAATGCAGACGTCCAGCATGTTGCTGCCCTTCTGCACATTGGTCAGCGTGCCCAGATTACTCATCTCTTCCAGCATCAAATCGACCTCTTTCTCTTTGAGATCGATCAGCTGTACACGCAGGCCGCTGGTGCTGGCGGGCTCTGCGCTGGCAGTGGCAACACTGGCCGGTGCTTCAACCGGCAGACCTTTGGCCTCTAACGCCAGCTGGCGCAGCGCTTCACAGATATATTTGAAGCTCTCCGCGTTAGGCTCCTGCGCGGTTTTATAAGCATCGAGCTGTTCCTGCATAATATCTTTGGTTTCCAAAAACAGGTTGATGATGTCGGTGCTGAGCTGCATCTCGCCGCGACGAGCACCATCCAGAATGTTTTCCAGGATATGAGTCGTTTCCTGCAATACCGTAAAACCAAAGGTTCCGGCCCCACCCTTTATGGAGTGAGCGGCACGAAAGATGGCGTTAAGCTGTTCCGAATCTGGCTCCTGTGGGTCCAGACCCAACAGGTGTTGTTCCATATCCGCTAATAGCTCATCGGCTTCATCAAAAAACGTCTGGTAAAAATCGCTGATGTCCATACTCACGGGAATCACCTCGGCTGTGAGGGGGCTGCTGTATTCACCGCGCTGCCTGGTGTTGCAGGTGCGGTAATCTGTTCAATCGCCGCCGGATCGCTGATCTGGACGGCATCACTTTCTGCGTTCTCTTTTTCAATTGCCGCTTCGGTGTCGTGGTTCAACACCAGCAGGCTAATGCGGCGGTTTACTGCATCATTCCCGCCACGATTTTTCAGGCTCATGGTGTCGGCCATGCCTAACACCCGTAAAATCTTGCCACTGTCCAGGCCGCCAATAACCAGTTCACGGCGTGAGGCGTTCGCACGGTCAGCCGACAGTTCCCAGTTGCTGTAGCCTTTATCACCGCTGGCATACTGAAAATCGTCGGTATGTCCGGCCAGACTGATGCGGTTCGGGATGTCATTAAGGATGGGCGCTATTGCACGCAGGATATCGCGCATATAAGGCTCCACCTCGGCCCGACCGGTTTTAAACATCGGGCGATTCTGACTGTCGATAATCTGAATACGCAGCCCCTCTTCCACCATGTTGATGATCAGATGCGGGCGCAGCGTTTTAAGGCGCGGATCCGCTTCGATCAACTGGTCGAGCTTTTCACGCAAACGGTTAAGGCGAATCTCATCCAGCTTGCGTTTCTGGGCATCCATATCGACGACTTTATTAACTTCGCCAATCTTTTTGGTCGGATCATCTCCACCGCCAGGGATTGGACTGGTACTGTCGCTGCTGCGCTGACCACCGGTAATCGCAACTTTAAGGGGTGTTTTAAAGTAGTCTGCAATCTGCACCAGCTCCTGCGGGTTGGCGATAGAGAGCAGCCACATCACCATAAAAAAGGCCATCATCGCCGTCATAAAGTCGGCGTAGGCAATCTTCCACGATCCGTGGCTGCCTTCATGGCCTTTATGTTTGCGCTTTTTGATCAGCACAATTGGGCGATTGCCGTGTTTCATGAAGCCTCGTCTGACGTCTGTTTAGCCGGGTTCTTGGCGTTACGCACGTGCTCTTCCAGTTCGCTGAACGATGGGCGCTCGGCGGAATAAAGCGTCTTGCGACCAAACTCCACCGCGATTTGCGGCGCGTAACCATTCAGGCTCGACAGCAATGTCACCTTGATGCACTGCATCATCTTGGTGGTTTCCGCACACTTCTGACGCAATACTGACGACAGCGGGGAGACAAACCCGTACGCCAGCAAAATGCCCAGGAACGTCCCCACCATCGCATGCGCGACCAGCGCACCCAGCTCAGCGGCCGGACGGTCAGCAGAAGCCAGTGCGTGAACCACGCCCATTACTGCTGCGACGATACCGAATGCAGGAAGACCATCACCGACTGCAGCAATACTTTGCGCTGGTACGTCACACTCATGTTCGTAGGTCTCTATCTCTTCATCCATCAACGCTTCGATTTCAAAGGCGTTCATGTTGCCGCTCACCATCAGACGTAAATAGTCAGTGATAAAATCGACTAACTGTTTATCGGCAAGAATACGGGGATAATTAGCAAAAATTTCACTCTGGCTCGGATCTTCAATATCCCGTTCCAGCGACAGCATCCCCTGCTGGCGCGACTTCGCCATCAGGCGATAAAGCAGCGCCATTAAATCCATGTAAACGGCTTTATTATATTTGGAGCCGCGAAATAATTTAGGCAGCGCTTTCAGCGTTTTTTTAATCGACTTGCCATTGTTGCCGACTAAAAAAGCACCCGCACCGGCACCGCCGATCATTAATAATTCAGCAGGCTGATAAAGCGCGCCAAGATGGCCACCTACCAGCGCATATCCGCCCAACACGGAGCCTAAAACAATCAGGTAACCTATAATTATCAGCACAAAAAATCCTTACGTCCGTAACGTGTTGGTGGAAGTTAAGCCAGAGAGCTGCAGGTGCTATTCCTGAACCGCAAGCAAAAAAAAAGCAGCGGTATTAACCGCTGCTGGATGGCTTCCACAATGCGAACAAATTTAAACGGCGTGTTTAACCTGTTCATCCAGCAGTTGTGGAAATATATCGGCAGGTTCTGCAGAAAGTTTACGTCTTTTTACGGCACGTGATGGCGGCTGGCACAGGCTGCAGGTAAAGCTGCCAACCGGCTGATGCGCATGGTTAATAAAGCTGCCGCTGCAGCACTTACAATCCGCCAGTTCCAGCATACCGCTATCAACAAATCGGACCAGGGTCCAGGCTCGAGTCAGCGCCAACAGTGGGCCCTCGTCCGATTGAGGACACTGTTCAAGATACAGGCGGTAAGCTTTAATCACGGCATCTACGCCGCTGCACAGGCCAGTTTTCAGTAAAAACTTCCAGGCGTTACAGAACATCGAAGCATGGATGTTCTGCTCCCACGTCATAAACCAGTCCGTGGAGAACGGCAGCATGCCTTTCGGTGGCGGACTGCCACGTAATTCTTTATAGAGCTTGATCAGACGACCACGACTGAGCTGGGTTTCACTCTCTAACATCTGTAAGCGTGCACCCAGTGTGATCAACTCCATTGCGAGCTGAATATCACGTGCTTCCTGAACAATACTTTTCTCACTCATGACATTGCTCTCTTTTTAGCAGGCGCATCATCTTTAGACGCATTACGCAGTAAACGGCTGGATAATAGAATTCCTGTATGGATTTGCTGTAAATCATCCACGCGAGATTCCTGCGTCAGCCGACTAATGCTGCTGCTGTCGGTAAAACGAAATTGACAAACCAGTTGATTGGTTTCTGCCATTTTTACCATTTCAGGCAATGTTAATTCAGATAATGCGTTCGCCATTTTCTCGTCAATGCCGAGGCGAAACATCGCTGAGGCTTTATCCTGGTTAATTAAGCGCTGTGCCAGCAGTAAATAAGACAAGTTGAGATCGTAAATATGTTTCAGTACTTCAGAGGTGCCCATTATTTTTCCATCCTGAGAGATGCGACGTAACTGTATCGCAGAGAAAACTCTGCGGTTCGAGCTGCTGTTTGTTAAATCAAAAGATGGCAAAAAAAACTTCACATATAATTAATGTCACCGTTTTCGCCTTCTGTTTTTTGTGGGTTTCAGACCCACCGAAGGTCGAAAATCCATGCCATTCTATTTTCGAGTTCTGGACATCTTCCGTGACATCTTCTTACGTTTTTTAGGACTAATCCGAAAACAAGGCAAATCTATATCGTCTGATTTCGACATACAACGACAGTGACGCGTAATTTTAGATAAAGTGTGACGTAGATCACACTTTTAAGGCAAATTTCTTCAGCAACCCTTTACGATTTCTTACCGACCGGTCATTTTTTGCTCAAAAAAGAGCAATTTTAAGTCCAATTGGTCCTGAGAAAGGTTTAATAGGGGGTAAAATCATCGCTATTCGACGCTTTGAGCAGTCCGGAATGAATATTGGGTGTTAATCGTTTTAACACCCTATTTAGAACCAGCCAAACACGCGTTATCAGAAGATTGTGCTGGCAGGCGGTGCGCGTAATTGCTGTTAAATTAGTTACTTAACGGGAGTATCGCAGAAGGTAAGTAATGAAACCGTTAAGGTTTATACGGCAGTACGCGAATTTTCTGACAACGGGTGTTAACAGTTGCAGGGATGTGTCCGGGCTGAGATATCCGATGTAACAAGGGGTTACATAAGAATGTCGAATGAATTAACGAGGAGTTATAGGTTGGCACTAACACTATCGGCAGCCTGTCGGAAAACTTGAGTAAAGAAGGTAAATAAAGCGGCAGGGGCCGTGCTGACGGGGTTTGGGGCATTGTGGCCGTTGCAGGGATCGCGGAGATTGCAGGAATCGAGCCACTCTGCGCACTCACGCGTGCTTACCACATTCGGTCTTTAACAGATGCGGAGCGGCTTTTCTGTGAGCGGCACAAAAAAAAAGCAGCGAAACCCTGACTCAGGTATCGCTGCTTTTATCATCTTAACCTGGACTCAGATCAAGCCAGTTTTGGGAAGGTTGCAACCTTGTTGGCCGTGTTGTGGTCAACGCTACGTGGGTCGATGCGTTCCAGGTCTTTCAGGAAGCTTTCACGCCATGCGGTAATATCATTCTTACGCAATACCGCCATCATGTCGTTGTAGCGTGAAATCCTTTCGGTACGCGGCATGGTAATCGCCTTGTCCAGTGCAGCGGCCACTTCATCACGGTCATAAGGATTGACTATCAGCGCAGAGGTCAGCTCATTTGCTGCCCCGGCAAAGCGCGACAGCACCAGTACGCCTGGATCGTCCGGGTCCTGCGCAGCAACATACTCTTTGGCCACCAGGTTCATCCCATCACGCAGCGGCGTCACCAGACCGACATCGGTGAGGCGGAAGATCTTCATCAGCAGGCGACGGTCGAAATGCTGGTTAAGATAGTAGAGCGGGGTCCAGCCCAGCGTTCCGTACTTACCGTTGATGCGCCCTGCTTCGGTCTCCAGCTGATGACGTATATCCTGGTACGCCTGCACATCGCCACGCGAAGTTGGGGCGATCTGCGAATAGCGGATCTTGCCGCGATGCTCCGGGAAGTTTTCCAGCAGCGCTTCATAAGCCAGGAAACGCTCCGGAAGACCTTTGGAATAGTCGAGACGTTCGCAGGCAATGATGTTGCGCGCATCGCCAAGCTCTTTCTTCATGGCAGCCATTTTCGGCGGCAGCGGTCCTTCGGCCATCTCTTTAATGCTGTCTGGCTCAATCCCGATCGGATACACCTCCGTCATAAAGGTGTTGCCAAAGGCACGATGCTTTTTGTCGCCCTTATTCTGTAACTGCGTGAGCTGGCTGACGCTGTCAAGGAATGCCACCCGATCGGATTCGGTCTGGAAGCCCAGCAGATCATACTCACACAGCATTTCCAGCAGCTCTTTGTGTGGTGGCAGCGCGTTAAAGATTTCAGGCGTCGGGAACGGAATATGCAGGAAGAAACCGATGCGGTTATTGATGCCTGCGCGACGCAGTGCGGCGGCAAACGGTAAAAAGTGATAATCGTGGATCCAGACAATATCATCAGGCTTGATCAGCGGTTTTAAACGCTGCGCCACCGAATCATTGACGTCGCAATACCCTTCCCACGCTTCACGCTGGAACTGCACCAGGTCGAGGCGATAATGGAAGGCAGGCCAGATCACTGTATTGGAGAACTGACAATAATAGAGATCGTAATCGTTTTGGCTCAGCGGGAACGAGGCATATTCGATACCTTCATGTTCCTGAACCTTGACGTCCTCTACCTCCTCGCCAGTGAACTCGCTGATTTCACCGTTCCAGCCAAACCACATTCCACCGGTGCTTTTCAGAGCATCGAGAATGCCTACGGCCAGGCCGCCAGCACTGGTTTTAGACCCATCTGGCATGGCGACACGGTTAGAAACAACCACTAAACGACTCATAACCTAAACTCCTTACCGACGTTGTCTTGCTCTAATAGTAATAATGTTTTTTCCAGCCAGCCGTAAACCGCATCGACATCACTTAGCCGATAATCGGCCTGGCTGAACCCTTCGCCGACTTTGACAGAAACGCCCTGTCGTTCGTTGACGGCCAGAAAGCCCTTCTCATCAGTGAGATCGTCGCCAATAAAGACCGGCGTACGTCCGGCAAAAGGGGACTGCTGCATAAAGTCGCCTATTGCGGCGCCTTTATCGATACCTGCTGGTTTGATTTCTACCACACATTTTCCCGGCTGAAGCGCCAGTCCCGGGAAACGCTTTACTGACTGTTCGGCCAGTCGCATGACATCCTGCTCATGCTGCATCGCCTGACGATAATGAAGCGCAAAGGCCATGCCTTTGATCTCCAGTTGAGTGCCTGGCCACGCGGCCATGGCCGCCTGCAGTTCGGTTCTGAGCGGTTGCTCAACCTCAGCGGGCAGGCTGATGCGATGCAGATTACCCTCGGCATCACGGCGTTCAGCACCATGCACACCCGCGGCCGGGCCGTGCAGAGGCGCGGCCAGCGCATCAAGTTGTTCTATGGGTCTGCCAGAAACCAGCGCAAGTGCACCCTGTGAGAGTGCAGACAGTCGCTGCAGTTGCGCAATGACCTGCTCAGGAATAAATACCGCTTCGGGACGGGACTGTATCGCTGCCAGCGTGCCGTCGACATCAAAAAAGAAGGCGTATTGCCCGCTGCTTAATGTCGGGTACCTGGCATGGGTATCTGCCGCTTGAGTCACGTTACTTCTCCTGAAAATCGAATTTTAATAAAACATTGAGTTAAAACAAGAATGTCCTGACGCAGTCAGGTCAGCAAGCGGGAAATTCTGATAAAACGGTGATTGAGGGATAAAACGCGGTGATTGAATAGGTCACACTCCTCAAACTTGCAAGCGCATTGCTGACAATACTGGCTAACTGAGAACATCTTCACATTAAGTGTAGTCATTAACAGGGGTTATGCCAGAAATATGCAGTTTTCATGCCAGCCGCTGCGGTTAAGACAGCATAACAGCGCACTGCACATCTGTTTTTTTTAGCTTTACGGGCCTTCGCCGATCCACTGTTCGCTGCGGCCGTTGTTGTATCGCTGCCTCACCAGCCAGCCAGATTCAAACCTTAAGTTTCTTAAGGTATTCCTAATATTGAAAGTGCATTCTCGTGACACTTTTATTACTTTGGTTCCTGCTCACATGGCGTTAACCCTTAAAAGGCCGCTAATCAGCCGCCTTACGTTGTTGATTCTGGCTGCGGTTTACATCGCGATTTTCCTTAATATTGCCTATTACCGTCAGGTGCTGACGATAATGCCGCTGAACGACCTGCATACGACGCTGGTGTTTTTATCAATGCCACTGGTCGCCTTTAGCGTCATTAATATCGTGATTACACTGGCCTCGTTTATCTGGCTGGATCGCCTGCTGGCCGTGCTGTTTATTCTGCTCTCCGCGTCGGCACAATATTTTATTCAGACCTATAACATCGTGGTCGATCGCTCGATGATCACCAACATGATGGACACCACGGCTTCGGAATCTTTTGCGCTGATCACGCCAAAGCTGCTCGTGACCCTGCTTAGCTCAGGGGTGCTGATGGCGTTGCTGGTGTTCTGGCCGCGAATCAAAAAGCAGCGGTGGCGCGGCGTGCTGGCGCGACTGCTCAGCGTGCTGCTCTCAGCCGCACTGATCGTGCTGGTCGCCCTGCTCTTCTATAAAGATTACGCCTCGCTATTTCGCAACAACCGCGAGCTGGTTAAAGCGCTTAGTCCTTCTAACAGCATTGCGGCGACGCTCTCCTGGTATAAACACGAGCAGCTGCAGAACGCGCCGCTGATTCGTATCGGTGAAGATGCCCACCTGCAACCCAGCCGCAGCAGCGGCAAGCCGAATCTGACGATTCTGGTGCTGGGTGAAACCTCACGCGCGCAAAACTTCTCGCTGGGCGGTTATGGCCGTCTTACCAATCCCTTACTGGCGAAAGATGATGTGATCTATTTCCCGCACACCACCTCGTGCGGCACCGCTACGGCGGTTTCTGTGCCGTGCATGTTCTCTAATATGCCGCGCGCACATTATGATGATGTGCTGGCCGCGCACCAGGAAGGATTGCTCGATGTCATTCAGCGTGCCGGGATCAGCGTGTTGTGGAATGAGAACGATGGCGGCTGTAAAGGTACCTGCGATCGTGTTCCACATCAGGATATGACCAGCCTGAACCTGCCTGGTATGTGCATTGAGGGTGAGTGTTATGACGACGTGCTGTTCCACGGTCTGGATGAATACATCAGTCAGTTAAAAGGCAATGCGGTGATCGTGCTGCACACCATTGGCAGTCATGGTCCGACTTACAGCCATCGCTATCCGCCGCAGTTCCGTCAGTTTGAACCGACCTGTGATACCAATCAGATACAGGACTGTTCGCAGCAACAGCTGATCAATACTTATGACAATACGCTGGTCAATGTGGATCATATTGTCGATAAAGCCATTAACGTACTGCGTGCGCATCAGGATCGCTTCACCACCAGCCTGGTCTATCTGTCAGACCATGGCGAATCGCTGGGTGAAAACGGGGCTTACCTGCATGGCCTGCCCTATGCTATTGCTCCGGATACCCAGAAACATGTGCCGCTTCTGATCTGGCTTTCCGATGATTATCAGAAACGCTATGCCGTTAATCGCAGTTGCCTGAATAAACTGGCGGCGACAGACGAATTTTCACAGGATAATCTGTTTTCAACCATGCTGGGATTAACCGGCACCGCGACTCACGAATATGTGCCTGCGGATGATATTTTGACGTCGTGTCGGAGCCAACCTTAATGAAGATACTGATTGTTGAAGATGATGCTCTGCTGTTGCAGGGTCTGATACTGGCGCTGGAAGGTGAAGGCTATGTCTGTGATGGCGTGACGCGCGTGCGGGACGCTGAAGCGCACTTCGCCAGCGGCCTCTATAGTCTGGTGGTGCTGGACCTTGGCCTGCCGGACGAAGATGGCCTGCATTTTCTGATACGAATGCGTCGCCAGAAGCAGATGACACCCGTGCTGATTCTGACCGCGCGCGACACCATCAACGAGCGGATTGCCGGACTCGACGCGGGTGCTGACGACTATCTGATTAAACCGTTTTCGCTGGATGAGCTGCTGGCGCGTATCCGCGCATTGATCCGCCGCCATGTTAATCAGGGCGACAGTCATGTCAGAGTGGGTGCGCTGGCACTGGATATGACCCATCGCCAGATTATGCTTAATGACGCGCTGCTGGATCTGACGCCTAAAGAGTTTGCGATTCTTTCACGGCTGATGCTCAAGGCTGGAAATCCGGTGCACCGTGAAATTCTCTACCAGGATATTTACAACTGGGAGACCGAGCCTTCTACTAATACGCTGGAAGTACATATCCATAATCTGCGTGACAAAATTGGTAAAAGCGCGATTCGCACCGTGCGTGGCTTCGGTTATGCGCTGGTAACGCAGGATGGCGTTCGTGAGGCAACATGATAAGAGGTTTCGATCACCGTAGTATGCGCTTTCGCCTCATTCTGGCTATCGGCCTGATTCTGCTGGTCTTTCAGATCATCAGCGTGATCTGGTTATGGCATGAGAGTAAAGAGCAGATTCAGTTTCTGGTGGAAGCGCAGTTGCAGAAACGTAACATGGACAGTCACGTTAAACGTGAAATTCATGAAGCGGTAGCCAGCCTGGCGGTGCCTAGTCTGGTCATGATTACTCTGACGCTGTTGCTTTGCTATCAGGCGGTAAAATGGATTACCCGGCCGCTTTATCAGTTACAGCGTGAACTGGAGAGTCGCAGCGAAGAAAATCTCGAGCCTGTCGCCTGTTACAGTCAGGTCCATGAGATCGATGCCGTGACCCAGGCGATCAATCAGCTGGTCGCGCGTCTGAACAGCAGCCTCGAGCGCGAGCGGCTGTTCACTGCTGATGTGGCGCATGAGTTGCGTACGCCGCTGGCGGGATTACGTCTGCATCTGGAATTAATTGAGCGTAATAGCGATGTCAAAGTTCAGCCGCTGGTGCAGCGCCTGGATCAAATGACACACAGCGTGTCGCAGTTGCTGAATCTGGCGCGTGCCGGGCAGTCGTTTACCTCTGGTACCTATCAGAACGTCGGGCTGATCGAAGATGTGATCCTGCCGATGGAGGCGGAGCTGAGTATCATGCTGGAGGCGCATCAGCAGACGCTGTTGCTTGATTTGCCGCAGGAGCAGTTTGTGCGCGGTGATGCCACGCTGCTGAAGATGTTGTTGCGTAATCTGGTAGAGAATGCTCATCGCTACAGCCCGGATAACAGCACGATCAGTGTGCAGTTGCTCTCTGCTCCCGACCTGATGTTGGTGGTGGAAGATGAGGGACCCGGTATCGATGAGAGTAAAAGTGGCGAGCTGAGTAAGGCATTTATCCGCATGGACAGTCGTTACGGCGGTATCGGACTTGGGCTGAGCATTGTCAGCCGTATCGTCCAGCTACACCGGTTTCAGTTTTTCCTGGGGAATCGTCGCGACCGAAGCGGGTGTCGGGCCGTCGTTAAATTTTAAGCAGTAAACCAGGCTGACAGGAAAAGAACAACGGTGGCTGCGGCAATCAGCAATGCAGCATATTCACTCATCGGATGTGAAGCAGTAACAGGAAGAGAGACAGGTACAGTTTTCATAATATTATCCTCACTTAGAGCGGGCAGTATCGCGACTGCATATTAAGGAAACCTTAAGGTCGCGATACTGCAGTAAAATGTCAGCGCTCTTCCCTCCGCTATCAACCTCGCATTTCTGACCATTGAAGCTCCTGCTCTATGCGCCGGGTGCTCTACACTTAATGGCACCCTTACGCTAAAGGAGTTATGTCATGAGCCAACGCATGCACAAATATGCTTTCCCGGTCAGTAAAGCCCGTAAATATCTTGAACCCGGGCCGGTGCTGCTGCTCAGTTCACAGTACAAAGATCACCATGACATCATGACACTTGGCTGGCACACGGTGATGGAGTTCTCGCCCTCCCTGGTCGGCTGCGTGATTGCCGGCATGAATCACAGCCATGAGCTGATTCGGAATAGCGGTCAATGCGTGCTGAATATCCCTTCGGCCTCACTGATTGATGAAGTTATAGGGATTGGCAACAGCCACGGAGACCAGCTGGATAAGTTCGAGGCTTTTGGCCTCACGCCTGAACCGGCTCAGGTCGTGGGCGCGCCGATGATTGCCGAATGCTTTGCCAGCTTTGAGTGTCAGCTCTATGACGATTCGATGGTCGCTAACTACAACCTGTTTATTTTTGAGATTGTGAAAGCCCATGTTGCTGAGCAGCCGGAATATCCCACGACTCTGCACTATACCGGCGAGGGGCGGTTCACCGTGATGAGCGAGAAAATAGTGGACAGGAGCAGAGATTTTAAACCGGAGATGCTGATCTAGTTGAAAGCGGTCTGTCGCGCCCCCATTCACCTCTTTCGACCTGACAGGAGTAAATTATTATGGCTATCGAATATGCAGTTATCGCCGGCGGCTGTTTCTGGTGTACCGAAGCGGTGTTTAAAGATGTGATCGGCGTAGAGTCGGTTGAAAGTGGCTATACCGGTGGTGCCCGTCCTAATCCGACTTATGAGCAGGTCTGCAGTGGTGCAACCGGTCATGCAGAAGCCATCCGCATTGGCTTTGACCCGGAGAAAGTGACCTACGGCGATCTTCTGGATATCAGCTTTGTGACGCATGATCCGACCCAGCTTAACCGTCAGGGCAATGATATCGGCACCCAGTATCGCTCGGCGATCTTCCCGGCCAACGCAGAACAGGAAGCAGAAGCGCGCGCCGCCATTGCCCGTGCTCAGGCTGACCATGATGTGCCGGTGGTAACCACCATTGAGCCGCTGAAAGAGTGGTACCCTGCCGAGGCCTATCATCAGGATTACTGGGAAGGCGCGGGCCAGCGCAACGGCTACTGCATGGCGGTAATCCCACCGAAGCTGCAGAAACTGCGCAAAAGTTTCGCGAATCGGGTGAAGAGCTGATTTAGCCTTTAACGAAGCAAAATATGCGACATAAATCCCCGGTTTTATGTCGCAGTAAATCGATTCGTTCAGAGCTTAAGCGAATAGATCAAAAGAGAAAAATAGTGCTTGACCCTTTTCAGCCGACTCCCTATAGTACCGCCCCGTTGACCCAGCGCGGTCGGCGAAGTAAATGTGGTGAGGTGTCCGAGTGGCTGAAGGAGCACGCCTGGAAAGTGTGTATACGGCAACGTATCGGGGGTTCGAATCCCCCTCTCACCGCCACATTCTGAAGAAGAGCCTGAACGTTTGTTCAGGCTTTTTTTTTGCATATTGCACTGAGAGAGGGGTATGAGAACCCCCGCCGGGGTTCGACAACGGGCCATGCCCGCTGGAC